>JAEDHM010000011.1 GCA_016296985.1 Clostridia bacterium | reverse complement strand
GAATTGATGCTTCCATAATCAGTAGCAGAAGTGATGCAAGCTGTTTCAGTGCTTACCTTGATTGGATTTGCGTATTGAAAAGTGAAAGACATAATAAAGTAGCACAAACTCTGTTAGAAGAACTTAAAAAAGAGTTGAAAGAACGTGGTGTTGGACTTTTAATTGCTTTAATGGCTAATAACAATGAAGCTCAGCGTTTTTATAATAGTGTTAAAGATGCTTCAATTCACGATACAGGAATATGGATTGATATCAAGTAAATTCCAATTTACTCGAACAGATTAGGAACAGGACCTGCGGGTCCTACTCTTCATGATTCCTGGGTCATCATGGAAACTACAAAATTCCCTCATAAACGTTTCTGTATATAATACCAATAACACGGAGAGCGATTTTGCGATTTGCAATCGTGGAATTATCGGAGAACCACCCCAACGATATTATATACAGCAAATTACGAAAAGAGGTAAAATAAAAAGTACTTCGTCGTTTTTGTAAGAAAACATAAATTGTAATGGAAATAAAGGACGAGATTTACGGTAGAATAAAGGAAAAACAAAGCGACTTTTAGAAATAGCAATCTTGCTCATTTTATCCCATAGACGTAACAAAAGCAGGCTTTCTCTCCTGCTTTTTTCATGAAAAAAGCCCCGATTTACGGGGCTTGTTTTTTGTTAAATTAGATAACAATGCAATCTTTTATCCACGGTAAGGGAATACGATAGTTGCGCTTCTTGCAAATTTCTTTACTGATTCAACGCTCTTCAAGGCTCTGTCCTTTGTGGTGTAGGATTCACCGATGTAGACGATAACACCGCTTCCACTTCTTAAAACGAAACGATAACGGTCAAACTTGTCTTTGTCGATGATGAAGTTGCCGATATATGCAGCCTTTTGGAAGGTACGGATACCTTCGACACAACTTTTTTCTGTTGCATAGCTTCTGCTGTAGAACATAAGTTGTCCGTTGTTTGCCATCAAAGAGAAGTGATAGCCGTCGCCTTCTTCTTCAACTTCAAACTTGCCGGAAGGTTGTACGGGTTCGTTTTTAACGGCTTCCCAGTCGATATCCTTGCCAGTTTTTGCGTTTGCCTTTGCTTCGGCATAAGCTTGTTCTTTTTCGGGATCGGGAGTGTAGGGAACAACCACGGAATCCTTTGCAAACCTTTGAACGGATGCGGTAACCTTTTCGCATTGAGCACGGTCTTTGTAGTCTTCGCCGAAATATCTTTTGTTAAGAACGAATCTGAAACGGCCAAACTTGTCTTGATAGATAACGAAATCGTTGCCTTCGCAAGCCTTTTTGAAGGTTTCGATACCCTTCATAACGCCTTCTTCAGATGCGAAACCGGTGCTGTCATACAAAAGTTGTCCGTTGTTTGCCAACAAACAAAAATGATAACCATCCAAACGCAAATCAATAATAAACTTACCCAATACAGCCATAATGACCTCCAAATCATTGTTATTTATAATTATAAACAAAACTTAATATTTTTGCAAGGTTTTTGGACAATTATCGACATAAAATTGCCCCTTTTTATCACTTTCTTTCTCTCCTCAACTTTCTTATGCACTCATTCAAAACGTTTATAGCGCAACGCTGAATCTCTCCTCGTCTTATTCCATCCTCTTTATCAAGGGTTTCAAGCAAAGAGCCGTCCTCGATATATACGTTGCGACTGTGCCAAATATTGCCGGGCATCATAAGGTCGATTCCTGCGCGGACACGATAGGCGTGATCTTTAATTTTGGGGAATTCGGGACTTGCCGACTTTTGCATCCACCAGTCGGTCATAATATTGCCCTCGTACCCCCATTCTTCACGAAGGACGTAGGATAAATCGTAGTTATAATGACTCCATACACCGTTGATTTTGTTGTAGCTTGTCATTATGTTGTTGGGCGAAGATTCCTTTACGCAAATTTCAAAGCCCTTGAAATAGATTTCACGCAACGCCCTTTGAGATACAACCGAATCGTTACGGTTTCGATTGGTTTCTTGATTGTTGCAAGCAAAGTGCTTGGGACAAGCGGAGACGCCCTTTGATTGTATTCCCTTCACCATTGCAGAAGCCATCTTTCCCGAGAGGAAAGGATCTTCGGAAAAATACTCGAAGTTTCGTCCGCACAAGGGATGACGGTGTATATTCATACCCGGTCCAAGCAAAACGTCGCTTCCCACCTTTACCATTTCATCGGCAAGCAAGGAATACAACTCTTCTATCAAACTTTCATTCCACGTAGAGGCCAAGGCGGTACCACAAGGGAGCAAGGACGCATAATCCAAAATTCGAATTCCGCAAGGACCGTCGGTGGTGATAACGGGGGGAATACCCTTTTCTTGCAGTGATTTCGTCGTTCCGCCAAAAGCACCGCCGTTGCCTGCGACACCATGTTCGCAACGCATATAGCCTGCGCCCCTTGTCAACCTTTCAAGTTCGTTCAAATCAAGTTGGGCGACAAAGTCTTCCATAGTCGCCTTTTCCTCCATTACGTCGGAAAGTTTGATACCCTTATCCCCCGTGTAGGGAATATCCTTGGGCAAATTTGCGATAATCTTTTCCCCTAAATCCTTTTCCTTTAAAGGGACGGGGCGAAGGGTAATTTTCTTTTTGCCCTCTTCATCAAGGGCGGTAAATCTTTGGAAAGGTTTTTTAACACCGCATACTTCTTCAAGTTGTTTTATAACCCTCAAATTGGGAAGGAAAAATCCCCCGATTTCCTCAAGGTTTTCCGAGCTGTTGCCCAAGAAAAAGGAGTATTGTCCGCTTTCCAAAAGATAGGCGTTTTTACATCCAGTAACTCCCTCGTCGTCAAATGATGAATAAGTATAATCGTCGACGGTCAAGGTGCAAATTTCACTTTCGCCACTTTCAAGAGTTTTAGTTTTTGCAAAGGCTACCAAAACCTTGTCCGCCTTGCCAAGTTTTCCGTTGGGCGCTTTCACGTAAAGTTGTACTACCTCTTTTCCTGCGCGTTTTCCTAGGTTGGTAACCTTGACTTCAACTTGAACACCGTGGGAAAAGCGTTGAAAACTTTTGCACTCGATGGAGAAATCGGTATAGGAAAGCCCAAAACCAAAGGGGAATAAAATTTTATCGTGAGCAAAGGTGTTGAAATAGCGATAGCCTATAAAAATATCCTCTTGATAGTCGTTGTACCACTTTCCCCCAAAGTTTGCGCTAGACGGATAATCTTGTACCTTTTTTGCGATGGTTGAAGTGAGTTTTCCCGAAGGGTTTACCTTTCCGCAAAGCAAATCCGCAACGGCGTTTCCGCTTTCCATACCACCTTGCCAAACCCAAAGTATGGCAGAGATTTTGTCGCCATAACTTGTGATTGCGCTTAGGTCCATAATATTTCCGCAGTCAAGTAAAACTACGGTTTTTTCAAAGTTTGAAGTTACCAAATCAAGCAAGCGTTTTTCTCTGTCGGTAAGAAAATAACTTCCCTTTTTCTTTTTGTTTTCCCTATCCTCACCTGCGGCGCGACCAATGACCACCAAGGCGGAATCATTGCGCTTGCTTGCCTTTTCCACAAGGGAGAGCGGTATCTTTCTTTCCTCGTAGGACATAGGCCAATGCCCCCACCAACCGTCGTCGGGAGAGTTGAGATAGGTGCTACCCCATTTTTTATAATCCGCGGCAAGCTCTTTATCGTAGTTGATACCAACCCTGTCAAGACCGTCGATAAGGTTTACCTTGTAAGGAGTGTTGACGTCACCACCAGAACCATAGCCTACGGAAAACCAGTCGTGTTGACATCTTCCGAAAACTGCAACTTTATCCTTTTCACCATAGGGCAAAACACCGTCGTTTTTCAAAAGGATTGCGCCCTCGGCCCCTGCCTTTCGGGCGAGAATATCCATACCCTCGGTTACCACCTTGCCTGCAAAATCACTTTTTATAGTTTCTTGCGCCAAGCCGAAATTGATTGATACCTTTCTGATTATTCCGCTTAAGATTTTTTGAGATATTTTTTTAATCAAAGTTTTTCTCTCCCGTGGTGTTTTTCAAGCCTTTTTTTCAAGGCCCTAACTTTTTAATTATACCAAAAACGCCACCCTTTTTCAAGGGGGAAATATTCTTCCCATCTTCCTTTTTAAAATCCATTGAAAAGATAAAGAGGATATGCTAAAATACAAAAAAAGAAAAAGGAGAAGGTTATGAAAATTTTTTGTCTTTGCGAAAATACGCCTTTTGGCGAAGGTTTTGCTTTCGAACACGGCCTTTCCCTTTTTATTCAAACACAAAAATTCAATATCCTTTTCGACTTTGGACAAAGCGACGCCTTTTTGAAAAATGCAAAAAAACTTGGGGTTGATTTGTCAAAAGTGGATTTTGCGATTTTATCCCACGGCCACTACGACCACGGCAACGGTTTAAAGTGGTTTTTTGAGGAAAATAACAATTGTAAAGTTTACGCCCATAAGGATACTTTCGGAAACTTTTTCCACCGTGAAAAATACATAGGACTTGACAGTAAAATAAACAAAAACAGATTTTACTTTTTATCTCACGACCTACCCCTTGGCGAAGGTGTCCGCATCCTTGTTTCAAGAGAAAACAAATTCCCCCTTGATGATTGCGATATGTGGATTGGAAGGAAAGATATACCCGACGATTTTACCCACGAAATATATCTTGAAATTGAGGAAGATGGTAAAAAATATCTTTTCAGCGGTTGCGCCCATAAGGGTGTTTTGAATATCCTAGATTGGTTTTCACCCGATTACTTTTTCGGCGGTCTTCACCTATCCCACCATACCCCCGTTGTAAACAATGAAAAACTTTATTGCATAAAAAGTCAATTAGAGAAAAAAAAGGTAAAAATATATACGGGGCATTGTACGGGAATTGAGCAATTTAACTATTTAAAATCATCTTTACCTCTTGAATATATCTCCTCAGGTAAAGTAATAACAATCAACTGATTTTTCCCTGCCTTTCGGGGGCTTTTTATAAACTTTTTTCACCAGTATTTTTACTTGTATTTGACTTTATAAAAAAAGAGCAAACGCGCAAAGAATATTACGCGGTTGCTCGGGTTTTTCACTAAAACTGAGGTAGATATAATTCTATCCCTTGCTTTTACGCTTCTTCATTTAAAGCCTTTTCAACGGCCTTGGAAAATTGGTCGGGACAAGAGGTGTTGCCACGGCATTGGATACCCCTAAGTCTTTTTACGATTTCTTCAGCGGGCATACCCTCGGCAAGGGATGCAACGCCGGTGGTGTTACCACGGCATCCGCCTAAAAACTTGACGTTTTTAACGATTCCGTCTTCGATATCAAAACTTACCATACGGGAGCAAACTCCGCTAACCTTCATATCATAGTGTTTTTTCATATTATACTCCTTTTACAAAAGCATTTTTGTTTTTATCGTAAATATACCCGATTCCTTCAAGTTTTTTGCACAGGTCGGCAAAGGATATATCGTTGTCGTAACACAAGTCTTCTAAATCGGCGCCCGAGCGCAATTTGGTGTTTATATAGGACAATAAAATATAGCAATCTTGAGGTAAACTCATTTTCTTTTCCATCCAAATTTTTTCTTATTTTTACCCTCTTCCTTTTCCTCAACGGGAGCAGGAAGAGAAGAGGTTTCCTCACTTGGCGCAGGTAACTCGGTTACCGCAACCTCGCAAGGAGTGGGATGATCAATTTCAGCCGAAAGCTCGGTAGGGGGTAAAGTAGGCTCGGCATCAGAGGGAGGAAGATTTTTCTTTTCCTTTTTAGGTAAAAGCTTATTTTTCAATCTTCCTATGGCGGCAAAACCCTTTCCGATTTTACCAACGGCGTTTACCGCCCCTTTAACCATATTAATTTGTTTTTCGTGCTCGTCCATAAAGTTGTTTACGTCAGCCATAATCGCAGTTTTGATAATTTCAAAACACTTGCCAACCAAAGCAAAGAGGATATCGAAAATAATTTGCAAGCAAGCGAATACACCGCTTAAAATTGCAAAGGCAAAATCCAAAGCGGTAAAGTCGTTGACTGCCACCAAAATAGAGGAAAGGGTAAGGCCAAGTCCGACGAAAGTAAAAATCCTTTTGAATACGGTATAGGTAGTATCTACCCCTTTTTTCACCTTTGCGCTGATGTACTTTTTGCCAACCACCTTTTGGGTTAGGGCAAAAACGCCGTAGAAAAAGGTAAGGGCAAGCAAGCAAATATTAAGGGCAAGATATCCGCCGCCGGTTGCAATCCTGTAAACCAGATAGGCAGTATAAATGAGATAGGTGGAAACAAGCCTTACGGTATCCGCAGTTTTTATCACACCCCATATACTGTCAATAGCCCCTAGGGTATTCTCAAGATATTTTTTCAATCCTTCCTTTTCCATACCCCATATTTTACCACCTTTTCGCCCTCTTGTCAATTTATCCTATACCCCTACCCCTTGACTCTTCACCCTTGTTGTGGTATGATTTATATGAAATTCATATTTTTCATACAAGGCGGTGATTTTATGGTATCAAAGGACGGAAAACATATTTTCGGGACTGTGAAAGTTGGCGAGCGAGGACAAATCGTAATTCCCAAGGAAGCAAGGGACCTTTACGGAATCAAAAGCGGTGATATGGTTTTGATTTTAGGCGATGACAAGGGTATCGCTTTACTTAAGCCTGAAATTTTTCAAGAGTTGTTAAACAACCTTATTCCCAAAGAGTAATATGAAAAGCATTGAAATAAAATCTTTGAGTAAAAAATACAAAGACTTGATTGCCGTTGACAATCTTTCGCTTTCCATTGAAGAGGGCGAACTGTATTCCTTGCTTGGGGTAAACGGAGCAGGAAAGTCCACCACGGTAAATATGCTTTGCGGTCTGACGAACCCAACCTCGGGAGACGCTTTTTTGCTTGGGTTTGATATAAAAAAGGATAGAAACGCCTTGTCAAAACTAATCAACGTTTCCCCTCAAGAAACCGCTATTGCCCCTAAACTTTCCGTTTGGGAAAACCTTTTGTTTGTTGCAAGCATATACGGAATAGAAAAGGGTGAAAGAGAGATTAAAACAAAGAATATTCTTGCAAAAATGGGACTTGAAGAGGTTAAAAACAAAAAGGCAGAGTTGCTAAGCGGTGGCATGAAAAGAAGACTTTCAATCGCTCTTGCCTTAATCTCTGATCCCAAAATTTTGTTTTTAGACGAGCCTACTTTGGGGCTTGACGTTTTGGCTCGACGCGAACTTTGGAAGATCATCAACGACCTTAAAGGAAAAATTACCATAGTTCTTACCACCCATTATATGGAAGAGGCCGAGGCTTTAAGCGATAGAGTGGGTATCATGGCAAAGGGAAAACTTGTTGCCGAAGGTACGCCCTCAAGTCTTTTAGAAGAAACAGGCGCAACCTCTTTTGAAGATGCCTTTGTTCAACTTGTATCGGGAGGCGCGCTATGAACACGTTGTATTTTGCAAAACGCAATATAAAAGAGATGCTTAGGGATCCTTTAAGTTACGTCTTCGCTCTCGCCCTGCCCGTTGTCCTTTTCGCCTTGCTAAACGGAGTGTTTTACAACCCACAAAACGCTTTTTGGTTTTCGGTTGATATGATGTTTGCAGGGGTACTTACCTTCTCTTACTCTTTCGCTATGCTCTTTTTGACGATTTTGGTATCAAAGGATAAAAGTTCCGCTTTTTTGTCAAGACTTTTCATTTCCCCCATGAAAACCAAAGATTTTGTATTGGGTTATTTGGCGGTAGGGCTTTCTATCACCTTGGGACAAAGCGTAATTTTATACTTTACCGCTTGGATAATTTCTGCAATCCGCAGTGAAAGTTTTGTGATTGGGGGAAATATCCTTGCAATTTTATCTCAAATTCCCACAATGCTCACCTTTGTGTCTTTGGGAGTTTTATTCGGTACCCTTTTCTCGGAAAAGGCAGCCCCCGGTATAACCTCGGCGATTATATCCTCTTGCGGACTTTTTTGCGGTGCTTGGATGCCGGTGGAAAGTTTTGCTCTTTCCGCAAAAGGTTTTTATATCCTTTGCCGAATCTTGCCCTTTTATCCTTCGACTATGGCAGGTAGGCTTGCAAGCGGACTAAGTAAAAACACCCTGGAAAGTTTGGGAAAAATTGGCTTTTCTTTTGGAGAATACGATTTTCTTATTTCATTTTTCACAAGTCTTGCCTATTGCATAATTTTTCTTTCCCTTGCAATAATCTTTTTTGGAAAAATGAAGAGGAAGGATAAAAAATAATCTTTTGCGGTTTTACCGCAAAAATATATCTATCTTTATATTAAAGGTATGGACAACTGCCTGTAAATATGGCAAAATATTAATGATGAAGAAAACTCTCACTGAATTTATATAAAACACTTTTCTATTAAAAGGAACCGTTGAGTGTGAATACCCCAACGTTTTGCCCTCAAAAATCAGACAGATACCGTAAAAAAAAGTCTCTGGAGCGGTAGATGGCTGAATTTAAATAAAATTGGTTGAGGAGAAAAACAAGGGGAAAGACGAGCGTTTTGAGAGGGCGCATACTGGAAGTCTGTACCCGAGCAAAAGGTCGAAGTATTTCCCAACGTTTTGCCCTCAAAAATTAGACAGATACCGTGACAGAGACCATACAAGGAGATTTAAAATGGAAGACACAAAGTTTGTAAAGGCACGTTGTAAAAAAACAGGGAAATTTTTTGCGCTTGAAGTAAAAAGGTTTGGTTTAAACTGGCGTGTAGTCAACGTTGACGAACTTTCCGCCGACAAGGCACGACTTATCGTAAGCGAAGTTAAGCAAGGCAAGTTTAACGCAAACGACAACCTTTTGCCCTGTTCTGTTTGCGGTAGCAGACGTATTGCCGGTTGTGACTGCGCAAGAAAAAAATACAACTATTGCTCCCCTCACATGGAATATCACCTTGATTGCGCCTATTGCGACGAATTAGAACTTTTATATACAAGGGCAAGTACAAGATACACCGGCGAGGTTGTCATAGTACAAGGCAAAGCGATTAGGGCGGTAAACTTTTCCAACGCCGAATGGGTTAAGTTTGACAATATCCAACATCACGAAAACGGACGTTTGAAAGGTTTTCTCTCAGAGCCTCTCGTACACGTCAAAGCGAGTGAGGAGGATATCGAATTCCACGGCTATAACATAAGCGAAATGGACGAAGGCGTATATTATGAAATTGGCGCAAACGACGATTTTTCCATCGAATGTAACGTCAACACCTCGGGAATAAAGCCTCACCCCGGCGGACACTTGTATATTAAATTTGGACTTATTGAAGCGCAAATCAGTGAAACCGGCGGAAGCTTTTTCCTCGACGGTCAACACTGTTGTAACGTAGGCTCGAACTTTAAAATGCTTTTATCCCTTACCAACTCGGGAAAATATACCATAGTCATCAACGATAAAACCTTTGGAGAGAAGACAAACCCTAGTCAATCAAGCACTCGAATCACCTTTGGTTTTAAACACGACGGACATTTCTGCCATCTTCTTTCCCATGCGAAACTTTCCAATATCAAGATGACGCAGGGAATTCCCCAACAAGAATAAGGATATGGGAAAATTAAAACTGATATGAGAGAATTGATACTTGAAAAATTGAGGGAAATTGAAGAAAAAGAGCAAGTGAAAATTTTGCACTGCATTGAATCGGGAAGCAGGGCTTGGGGGTTTGCATCCCCCGACAGCGATTTTGACGTGCGCTTTATCTACGTCCGTCCTAAAGAGTTTTACTTGCGCCTTGACAAAACTCGTGACGTTATCGAGTGGCAACTTGACGATACCTTGGATATCAACGGTTGGGATATTCAAAAAACCTTGTCCTTGCTACACAAATCAAACCCCACCGTCTTTGAGTGGAATTCCTCCCCTATCGTTTACAAAACCACAAAGGAATGGGAAAAAATTTCCGACGTCGCAAAGGGATATTTTACCTCAAAGTCGGGGCTTTATCACTATTTGTGCACCGCAAGAAAAAACTATAAGGTATATCTTACCGACGAATCCGTCCGCTTGAAAAAGTACTTTTACGTTATTCGTCCCCTTCTTGCTTGCAAATGGATTTTGGATAAAGGTACACCGCCTCCTATGGAATTTCAAACATTGATGGAAGAATATCTTGACGACGAGATACGCCCCGAGGTAGAAAAACTTTTGGATATCAAGATGAACTCCCCCGAAACTACCCACGGAAAACCTATCCTTACCCTAAATCAATACCTTTTGAAAACCATAGAAAACCTTGAGGAAATTATATCCAACTTACCCAAGGAAAAACCCAGAGATTGGGGGGAATTAAACCAAATCTTTTTAGAGGTTTTAGAATAAAAAAAGGAGGGAACTATGCCGTACATAATCGCCACTTGCGTAATCGTTGCCATCATTGTTTTTATTATCATAATGCGCCGATCTTTAAACATGTCTGTCGAAAAAAAAGGACGACAAGGCGAAAAGGCGGTTGCTCGTATTCTTGGCAATACCGAAGAAGGTGTCCAATACGTTATTAACGACTGCACGTTGAGAGTAGGAGAAGGAAAAACCGCTCAAATCGACCATATTTTAATAAACAAAAACGGAATATACGTTATTGAAACAAAAAACTACGCAGGACGTATATATGGTAACGACAACCAACACGAGTGGACACAAGTTTTAAAATATGGAAAGGTAAAAAATAAGTTTTACAATCCTGTAAAGCAAAACAAAAGCCACGTTTATCACGTTTCCCAAGTGGTGGACGAAAATATTCCCATCATATCCGCCGTTATATTCCCGCAAGGTAATATCCATTTTATTGAGTCAATGGGAGCATACAATCTCAACGGTTTGAAACAAATCATCAACAAGGGCGAAGGTAACGTAACCCCCGAGCAAATGAAAAGGGTTTTTGATAAACTGACTGCCGCAAACGATAAGACTATTTCAAAAAGCGAACATATACAAAATATCCACACCCTTCAAACAAACGTAGCAAACAATATATGCCCCCGCTGTGGTAAAAAATTGGTTAGAAGAAGCGGTACAAACGGATATTTTTGGGGTTGCGAGGGATTCCCAAACTGCAAATTTACAAAGAGATACGATAGGTAAATTATGATAAAAGAACTGATGCACGATCCCCTTTTTCTTGCGGGAAAATCGGAAATTGCCACAAAGGAAGACGTAAGTGTTGCTTACGACCTGCTGGATACCTTGAAAGCCCATAAGGACCGCTGTGTTGGTATGGCGGCAAATATGATTGGGGTAAAAAAGAGAATTATCGCTTTTTTGGATGAAAGCGGAATTTTCCCCACCTACACCATTATGCTAAACCCCGTCATTATAAAAAAGGAGTTGCCCTACCATACTCAAGAAAGTTGTCTTTCCCTGCTTGGCGCTCCTAAAAAGTGCGTGAGATATAAAAAAATACGTCTTTCTTATCAAACCGTGGATATGCAAAAAAGAGAAAAGGATTACAGTGATTGGACTGCGCAAATTATTCAACACGAAGTGGACCACTGTAACGGTGTTTTAATATGAGGAAACAAGAGTTTTTATCCTTTTGCGAAAAAACCTACGGCACCATCCCCGATTTGCCATTTTCTAACGACTTTATAACCACCACATTGCGCCACGAAGATAGCAAAAAGTGGTACGCCATAGTAATGCTTTTGTCAAGGAAAAAGTTTGGGTTTGATAGTGAGGAAAAAATTGACGTGGTAAACTTGAAATTACCCCTCGAACTTTTTGGCGCGTTTACAAAAGAGGAGGGAGTTTACCCTGCTTACCATATGAATAAAAAACATTGGGTTTCGGTACTGTTGCCCGATGCTCCCGACAAAGTTGTCAAGTTTTTGGTGGGCGCAAGTTTTAACGCAACGAAAAAGAAGTGATAAGGAGAAGATTATGGAAAAGAGAAAGGACGCATTTCGCGGTTGTTTGATAGGCGGAGCGGTAGGTGATGCTTTAGGCTATACCGTTGAATTTTTAAGCGAATATACCATAAACAAACGCTATGGTGAAAATGGAATTACCGAATACGATTTGGTAAATGGAGTGGCTCAAATTTCCGACGATACTCAAATGACCTTGTTTATCGCCAACGGACTTTTGCTTGGGGAAACAATGAAAAGAATGGGGAAAAAGGGAGATTACTGCGACTATATCGCCCTTTGCTACAAAGATTGGTTTTATACCCAAAACAAAAGTTTTCCTCTACCCCTTGAGGAAACCTCATCTTGGCTTGTCAACCTTTGTGAATTGTTTTCCTTGCGCGCCCCGGGGAATACCTGTTTGTCTGCCCTAGCCGATTTTTGTCAAGGGAAAAGAGGAAGCGTGCTGTCCCCCATAAACAACAGCAAAGGTTGTGGCGGTGTTATGCGTGTTGCCCCCATTGGTATTTATTTTGGAAAGGAAAAGGCCATTAAAGAAGTAGACCTCCTTGCCGCCGAGGCCTCGGCGATTACCCACGGCCACGAATTGGGATATATCCCCTCTTCAGGACTTGCCCATATTTTATACCACATAGTCAACGACGGTTATTCCCTTCTTAAAGCCGTTGAGGAAATGATTGAAGAAATGCCCCGACTTTTCCCCTACGCCAATTACGTTGATGATTTTGTAAGCCTTATGAAAAAGGCGGTAGAACTTTCTCAAAGCGACCTTATGGATATTGATGCCATACACCTTTTGGGAGAAGGCTGGGTTGCCGAAGAAACCCTTGCTATCGCTATCTTTTGCGCATTGCGATATAGTAACGATTTTGAAAATGCTGTCGTCGCCTCGGTCAATCATAATGGTGATAGCGACTCTACCGGCGCGGTAACGGGTAATATTTTGGGCGCATATCTCGGGTTATCTAAAATTCCCGAAAAATATCTTGAAAACCTTGAATTGAAAGAGGTTATACTTACCCTTGCCGACGACCTTTTCGATGGATACCGCGAGGATAAGGACTGGGAGAAAAAGTATATAGATAAAACCTTTAGACGGTAAAATTATGATTTGCATTGAAACGAAAAGACTTTTGCTCCGCAACGTAAAAGAGAAAGATGCGGAAACTATCTTTGATTATCGCAACAATGAAATTTGCGCAAAATTTCAGCGAGGTCAAACAAAAGATTTTGAGGGAATACGTCAGTTGATTGAAAAAAGAAAGAATGACGAAATATCCCTTGAAAATCCCTTTTTCATTGCCGTATGTAAAAAGGAAAGTGATCAAATGGTAGGCGAAATTGTAGTTATGCCCAATGACGGCACAATTTCTATTGGCTATACCTTTCACTATCGCCAACACAGAAAGGGCTTTGCTTTCGAGTCCTTGTCCGCTTTGACAAACTTGCTACGTCAAAAATATCCCACTTGGGATTTTATATCTTTTACCCACCCCGACAATATCCCAAGTATGGCTCTTTTGAAAAAGTTGGGATATAAGGATATGGGGTATATCCCCCATCTTGATTCCCAAGTATTCGGGAAGTGGACGACGTTAGAAACTGAAAAAGAAATTGCCCAAGCGGTAAAGCCTAGGTAGGAGAAATTATGCTGACTTACTCTTTTTTATCCAAAGGAAAATTCGGATTTGTCCAAAAGGAAAAACCAACCCTTGAAAACGATAGGGATGCAATCGTCAAGGTTACCCTTGCAAGCATTTGTTCAAGCGATTTACACATAAAACACGGAAGCGTGCCAAAAGCGGTTGAGAGCATCACCCTAGGTCACGAAATGGTGGGAATAGTTGAGGCGGTTGGCGAAAAAGTCAAAAACGTAAAAGTTGGGGACCGTGTAACCGTCAACGTCGAAACCTTTTGTGGCGAGTGCTTTTTTTGTAAAAAAGGCTTTGTAAACAACTGCACCGACAAAAACGGCGGTTGGGCTCTTGGTTGCCGAATTGACGGCGGTCAAGCAGAATACGTCAAAGTTCCCTTTGCCGACAAAGGTCTTTGCAAAATACCCGATCAGGTAAGCGATAAACAAGCCTTGTTTGTAGGCGACCTTTTGGCAACCGGTTTTTGGGCAACAAAAATATCAGAAATAACCAATGAAGACACAGTTCTTATCATTGGCGCAGGTCCTACGGGAATTTGCACCTTGTTGTGCGCTATGCTCAAAAATCCCAAAAGGATTATCCTTTGCGAAAAGGATGAGGAGCGTATAAAGTTTGTTAACAAACGTTACCCTTCTGTTTTAACCACCACGCCCGACAAGTGCCTTGATTTTGTCCTTGCAAACAGCAATCACGGCGGAGCGGACGTAGTACTTGAAGTTGCAGGCGCCGACACCACGTTCCGCCTTGCTTGGGAATGCGCAAGGCCCAATGCAACCGTTACGGTAGTCGCCCTTTACAACAAGGCGCAAACCTTGCCCTTACCCGATATGTACGGCAAAAATCTCACCTTCAAAACTGGTGGGGTTGACGGTTGTGATTGCGAGGAAATTTTATCTCTTATTTCACAAGGCAAAATAAACACGTTGCCCCTTATCACCCATACCTATCCCCTGTCCAAAATAGACGAAGCCTATCGTCTTTTTGAAAACAAAGAAGAGGGCGTAATTAAAATTGCAGTGGAGTGTTGATTTAAAAAAATAATACCCTTCTTTTTGTGGTATAACTTTTTAAAAAATATTCTTTGACCGATATACAAGACAGTTTTAGAAAAATTGTACTTTCTTTTTTATCTACCTAGGAAATTAGATTTTTTGAGCTTTAGGAACTATAAATAATCTGGATTTTTCTTTTTTTTGTAGAAATTTTGTGAATTATTAAGAACAAATGCTAAAATTTCTAAAAGAAACGCCAAAATTTGTTGTTTTGAAAATCCGTGCTATAATTACTTTAAAAAAGCAGGAGGTTTTCAAGTGGATTCAGAAAAAGACGATTATGCAAAAATTAGGGATCACGTCCTAGCGGAAAAGAAGAAGGATGAGGCCGAAAAAAAAGAACGTGATAGGCAGAAAAGAATAGAACTGGGATATCCGGCAGAAGGGGAAGAAGAAAAGAAACCCAATTATGATTCACCTTATACTATGAATAACGGTACGGCAATCGTATTGTATATAGTCGTTATGATTGTTGGCACTATTTTTAATGATCGGTGGGTGATATGGGTGAGCGCAACTATTATGTTAATAGGCTTTCTTAACAGACACAACAAAAAGAGAAAGAAATAGAGGGGGCTTTTATGGAAGCGTTACAAGAATTTTTAAAATATAGGGAATATTACGATTTTGGGTCTACTTGTTTTTATATGAAAATACGAGATGGCGAAAAGCATGATGAGGCCAAAGCTCTTTTGGAAAAAATTATAGAAGAGTATATCGTTATAAAAGTAGTTAGGCGCCGTTTTGAAGATCGTACCGAAAATACAGAACATCACTCTCTTAATATCGCTTTGGATATTATCTCAACCATGTCCGAGGAACAAATCGACTATATCGCTACAAACAAAATTGTCCCCAACTACAAGGAAAAAGGAAAAGATTATATTCTTCGAAAATATATCATCCGTGATGATGATGACCAACCTCTTTCTTGGTTTTATTTTCGTTACGGAGAACTGTTGAATTTGGTGGAAAATTTTATACTTGCCATAATTTGCCCCAGCGTAAAACTCAAAACCCAAAAAGCAATTGAATTAGAAAGAGAAAGAATGCAAAGAGAACAAGATCCCGATTTGTTTCTAAACATTAAAACTTATAGAAACTATTATAAAATTGATTCTATCTTGTTGATAGAAGTTAAAAACGGGCCCGAAAGAAAGCAAGCCGATGAAGCATACGAGAACGCTTGTCCCATTGCTTGGAAATATCAAAACGCCTTTATTGCCTTTTCTATTGCTCTCGGTTATTACTGCGAGTGCAGTGAGGAGAAAATCAAAAAAATAGAAAAAAAAGGGTTGCCAAAAGATTTCTTTGAAATTCGAACCTCAATGCAAATGGAGTATTACTTTGCCTTTCGCGATAAAATCGAAAAAGAATGGGACCTTATTTTCCACTTGACAACGAAATTTTTATTAGGTTTTATACACAACGACCTAAGCGTTTATTCGGAAATATACGGAAACCCTTGATAACAAAATACCTTGGATTGAGAATAAAAAGGCAAATTGTGAAAAAAAATTCATAAAATCCTTTCATATACTTTACGAGAATGTAATATAGTGTTATGGTATATATACGGAGGGATTATGGAAGCACTCGGATGGATTGTTTTAGTAACGGCGATTGCCGGCATCGGCGGTACGGGTATTGGCGGTATCGTTGGCGCAGTTTTGAAGACGAACAGTAAAAAAATCGTCTCTCTTTTGCTATCCTTTGCAGGTGGCGTTATGCTTTCGGTAGTTTGTTTCGACTTGCTTACCGAGGCTGTAAAACCCAACGGCACCGACGTTGATCCCATTTCCTTGGCAGTTGCCATTGCCGTAACCTTGGGCGGTTATGGAATAGTATATCTTCTTAATTACATAATCGACAAAAGGACAAGCCACGCAACTCACAAGGTTGAGGGCGAGCACCCTTCCACCGCCGACGACATTGACGAATTGATACACAGCGACCACTACGTCGAGCATAAAAAAAGCAACAAGGGTATGTTTGTAGCCGGGTTGATTATGGCATGCGCTATTGCTTTGCATAACGTGCCTGAAGGTATGGTTATCGGCGCCGCCTACGTTGGGGAGGCAGAGTGGCTTGCGGCAAGCGGACTATCTTTGGCAATCACCATTGGTCTTCACAATATCCCCGAGGGTATGGCAGTTTCGGTACCCCTTATCTCAGGCGGTATGAAACCTCTCAACGCCGTACTTATCGCGGCGGCAAGCGGTTTACCCACGGTTATCGGCGCAATTATCGGCTTTTTAATCGGAAGCGTAGGTCCTATGGGCTTGACCGTTGCCCTCGCTTTTGCAAGTGGCGCAATGCTTTACGTAGTTTTCGGCGAGTTGTTGCCCGAATCCATTTTGATGTGGCGTTCGAAAGCGCCTGCCTTTGCGGTGCTTGTTGGTATTTTGGTAGGTATGCTTATCGTCTTTATTTAAACGCAATATAAAAGCGGAGTCAAGTGCTCCGCTTTTTTTTTAAAATTCCGAAACCTTTTGCGAGGTTGTGTGAAATATCGCTCCTGCAACGATTTTTGCTATTTTTTCCGCAAGGACGGTAACAAAAGAGGAAGATACGTTGAGTAAGGCTTCAAGGACGTCTTCTTGTCTTTCGGCAACAACGCCCATAATTCCCACGTCACCAAAGGGCTCTTGCCCTTCGCCCAAGGCTCCTCCGGCTTTTACTCCCCCTTGCTTATACTTGATTTTTCCCAAATCTTCCTTGTTACCTACCGCGGCGTCAATGGATATAAAATCGGCGTAGGGGTGTTTCTCTCTTGCCATCTCTCTATATTCGGTCAAATTTATTCCGTTTATGGGCGCCGAAGTGGTGCCGTAAACAAAACAAGGTACGTTGTACCTATAGCGCAAAAGGTCGCCCACAAGAGGACCTATCCTGTCCCCTGACACCCTTTCGCTTCCTATACAAAAGATTACCGTTTCTCTCATAGGCTTATTATTCCCCTTTTTTAAGCGAATATACAACCCTTGATTTTTCTTAGGTATTTACAAAAAACCTCTTTTTTTGTATAATCAAGATACTGTTGCTAAAAGACTGCATTTTGTTGAAATTATCAACGGTTTGGAAGAAAATCAAAGAAAAAGATAAGCAATTTGCTAAGGCGTATAACCGGCTTTGAAGATTGCAAAGTAATTCACTTTGGTTTTACTCAAAAATCAGACGGATAGCGCGACAGTGTCTAAAATAAACAAAGGTGATATTATGTCCATTATAAACGCAATTTTAAAAAAAGCAGTACCCTTGCCCAACCTGTTGTCCTATGACAGTTTTCTTTTCGTAGCGCCTCATCCCGACGATATTGAAATTGGCGCCGGGGCCATGGTTGCCCTTCTTACAAAACTTGATAAGAAGGTAACCTTTTTGGTGGCAACCGACGGTCGTTACGGTACGGCTGATGAAAGCATAAGCCCTGAAAGGCTAGTTGAAATAAGGCGAGAGGAACAAATCAAATCGGCGAACATCCTTGGGGTTGAAAAGGTTGAATTTTTATCCTTCAAGGACGGTGGCGATTACGATTTGTACGCAATGACTTGCGAGATTGCAAAGGCGATTTGCAGGATAAGACCGCAAGTGGTTTTCGCGCCCGATTTCACCTTGACTACCGAGTTACACGCCGACCACCTAAACGTCGGCAAAGCGACGGCAAACGCCTTTATTATGGCAGAAGCCTTGCATATTGCCAAAGAGTGGGGGCTTGAGTGCATAAATTGTGATGCTATCGCCTTTTACTACACCAACAAACCCAACAAGATTTTTAAAACCAAAAAGGGGTTAAAGTTGGCTATTAAGGCGATACGTGAGCACAAAAGCCAATTTCCTCCCGACGAAAAGGGAGAAAATCAAAGTTTGAAGGGAATTGAAACCTATCTAAAACTTCGCGCCCTGCGCCTTGGTTTAAAGCGTTTTTCCCTCTCCGCCTGCGGATTTAGGGTGCTTGGAAAAACTCACGCCCATTGTTGTCCCGAGTCGGAAAGTTTTTAAGCACTTCAAGTTGAAGCGGTATGGATAGGGTAAAGGTGCTCCCTTTCCCCTCTTCGCTTATAATATCAATCTGCTCGGGACCGCTTTGCGCTTTCAGTTTTGAGAGAGAAAGGGTACTGTTAGCCAAGCCAAGTCCCAGTGATTATTGACGATACTTCTAAAACTGTAATTTATTATGACGATTTTCATCTTTACCCTTCCCGGATCATAAAAAGGAAGAAAAAGAGACGTGTAATTGTTTTGAGTAAAAGAGAACCCCAAAATAAAAAAGAAGGGCGAATCGGTCCAAGCCGAAACGTCCTCTCTTTTTTTTTATAGCATTCTTATGATATAAATCTAGTTTGATCGGTGCGATATTGATTTTGTCAGTGGTGGTCCTTGTAGTATTTCAAAAGGGCGAAGAGGGTTT
>JAEDHM010000113.1 GCA_016296985.1 Clostridia bacterium | reverse complement strand
ACCATATGTTAGGGGATTCCCTTTCCAGGAGATTCCACGCTTCGCTCTGAATGACAATGGGGGGTGTTTGGCAATGGGAGTAGTGTTGCTTCGCATTAGGGGATTTCTCCACGCACTGCGTTTGGTCGAAATGACGGTACTTAGTCAGTTGTTTTTTACGGTGAGCAATGTGAGAATATTTTTTGGTCGAAATGACGACAAAACAAGGTAAAATGAGTTGTAAAAAAGCGAATTTTTTTGGCGAAAATTGGTGAAAAATAAGGGGTAAATCGGGATAAAAAACGGGCAAAAAGTGGATGAAAATTTCTTAAAAACGGGTTAAAAATGGTGAAAAATACGGTAAAATTTTGGGGTGAAATTTTTAGAATTATGCTTGGATTTTAGGGATAAAATCGGGAAATTTTTATGCTTAAATTTTGATAAAATCGGTGTTTTTTTCGAGGAAATCGACTTGTTGTCAATGATTTTTACGCTATTTTTTAGTTTGTTTTTTGGTGAAAATTTTGGTCGAAATAGGGCGGATATTTTCTTTTGATACCATGACGGAAGAAGACTGCATTTTTGCTCTTTTTTTGTCTTCCAATGGTTTTGCTTGTAAATTTTTACCTTTTGAAAATTTTGGTTTACAAATTTATTTGTAAACCAAATTGTGTGGCGACCTTGGGTAAAACTGGTGGAAAAGGTGGAATTTTAGTGAAAAATAAGGGTATTTGAGGGTTTTCTATAATCTACGCTTATAATCTTTTGGGTGTGATTTCTTATTTATTTATCCTTAATATGCGCATACGCGTATTGACAATTTTTGAATTGGGGTGTAAAATAATAGAAAACGGGGAAACCCCCCAAATTTTTAAAAGGAGATTTTTATATGAAAAAGAGATTAACGATACTGTTCGCTCTGCTTCTTTGTGTAGCTTTGGTTTGCACCTTTGTTGCCTGTGGTGATAAAGAAGAAAAACCTGACGACGGAAAAACTCCCGTTGACACTTCTAAAGCTAGAATTGAGCAAAGTCAAGTAGATTCGGCAGTAGCTGACCTTAAAGTTGCTGCTGAAAACTATATGAATTACAACAAGCTCGGCGAAGGCGAAAGCAAAGACTTAAGCTTTGGTTTGAAGAGCGAGCTTTCTGCGCATACCAGCGCTACCATTTCCGCTAAGTACATCAAGGCCAATGGTAAAGAATCCAAAAAACCCATCGCTGGTAAAATTACCGTTACCACCACTGACAAGGAAAATTATGCTGTTTCTATTAAGTGGACTGACGAAACCGGCGCAGAGTTTAAAGGTGAATTCACCGTTAAGGCTGTTCACGTAAACTATGGCAATTGGGCAGGAAGCGATAAGTCTGCAAACCTCGGAAAGGTTGATCAAGTTAAGTTTGAAGGCGTTTTGTCCTCTATCGTGAACTCTGTTCTTGATATCGTAAACAGAGCTTATCAAAACGGAACTGCTTTCATCAGCGATGAGAATGGCACCATGGGTGTTTCCGTAACCGGTTACGTTGAAGTTGCTGGTCATGGTTATGAACTCGCTATCAACGGTCAAGCAGGAAAGACAAGCGCTGATACCGCTATTTCCGTTGAGGCTAGAACCGCTGACGCTGACGCTCCCGCATTGGGCCTTTACTACGACAATGAAAAATTGTACGTAAACTTCAATGGCGCAACTACCGTTCAAAAGTACGTTGACGGTCTTGCAATTCCCGAATTGGTTGGCGCTTTGACCGCTGAAGCAATCGCAAACGTTGAAGCTTCTTCCGACGTTTTGGTTGCTCCTATTGAAAACGGCAAGTTCTTCAACTGGCTCGGCGAAAAGATGCCTTCCGCATCCGGTATGATGGGTATGGTTGGTAGCTTGTTGCCCAACTTCTTCAACGTTGCTGAAGACGCTGTTGCAGGTGGCACTCAATACCAAATCGAACTTAACCTCGGTTCTTTGATCGGAAGCTTGCAAGATATCCTCACCGCTTTGGGTATCGACCTTGATGCTACTATCCAACAATTTGCTCCCGTAATTTTAGAATACGTTAACTACGTTGACTATTTGGCATACGTTGGTGTTGACGCCGGCACAATCGCTGGTATTAAAGAATTCTTCGGTGGTATCTCCACTATGTCTCTTGCTGAATTGCAAGGTATCGAAGGTTCTTTGTTGATCACCGCTGTTGTTGGTGACGCTGGAAATGCTGAAGGAATCGAAATTTCTCTCAATATGCCCGCAAACGAATTCAAGTGGAGCGCAGATGGCAAAGCTTATGCTTACGGTCCTGTAAACTTCGCAGTTGGTCTTAAGGACTTGTTTGTTGGCGAAGAATTCGACGCTGTTATCCCCGACGTTTCTAAGTACGAAGAAATCAAACCCTTAAACGTTCAAATTACCGGCGACGTTGATACCTTCGACAATGGTGTTGAAACCGTTTATACCTACAACTTCTACACCGATATCGACTTCGGTTCTATCTTCGATGCAGTTATCGCTTACGTAAGCGGTGATCAAAATGCTTTGGCACTCGTTGATGCAAACGTTGTTCTCCATATCGCAACCGGTGATACCGACGTTTGTCTTGTAAGATACGACTTCGGCGACACCTTCGTAAAGGCTGTTGTTGGCGAAAAAACCTATCGTTTTGACGTTGTACAATTTATCGCTGACTTAAAGGCATTGCAAAATGCACAACCCGTTGTAGAAGCTGGTGAAACTGAAAAAGTAAGCATTATCGATCAAATTATGGCAGTTGTTGAAATCGTTAAAGGCGCTATCGTTGTTGACGAAAACGGCGACACCGTTGTTGATTTGAATGCTGATACCGTAAACAACGTTCTCGCTGTATTCGGCTTGAGCAACGATATCAACTTCGAAGCTCTCGTTAAAGTACTTATCTCTGCTTGCACCGCTGAAGCCGGCGCATCTTGGGATTGGAACAACGTACACTACGAAGTTGGCGCAGATGCAAGCTGGGACGTAGCTGAAGACGGCACCGTTGGCGACGTTGGCGCTACCGTTGTTGTAACCGGCGGCGAAAACACCTTGGCAAACGTTGGCGTTGACGCTGTTTGGGACTTCTCCGGCGCAAACAAGACCTTCGACGGAAGCATTACCGTTAAAGATTTGTTCAATGCTGTTGTAAAAGGCAACTGGAATACCGCTGAAGGCGTAGGCGTAATCGACGTAAAAGTTGTCGTTGGCGAAATTACTTACTCTGTAGTAGTTAACGGCGACATCAGTGATTGGGAAACCAATGGATACTTCGAAGGCACTGGCGTTTATACCGATGGTACTAACACCTTCAACGCTGTTATTACTTTGGATACCTCTGCTTGGGCAACTACCGGTACCGTATTCACCGTAACCGTATCTCAACCTGACGTATTTGAAACTACTGTTGAAGTAACCGTAAGCCAAGTTGTTGTTGACGGCGAAATGGTTGGTGTACAAGTTGTTATCGTTGAAGACGTTGTAAAGACCTTTGCTGACGTTCTTGGCAAGTATGCTGCAGTTCTTGGTTTGAACACCGACGCTGCAAACACCATCACTCTTACCGCTACTGCTTATGACTACAAGGCTACCGCTACCTACCAAGTAAACGACGGCGACGTTTATGGCGCTGTTGCTTACTATGCAATGGTAGATGGCAAACTTGACGAAGTAGGCGTATATACCTTCGTTAATACCGAAGATAATAAGAACGGTTTCGGCGTTCACGTTCCCGAATTCAACTGGGGCGGATCCTACGCTGACGCTGCTCACGAAATTGAAATCAACGAAGACACCGTTGTAGATATCACTTTGGCATCCATTATGGAGTTCATTATGAACAGCGGCGCTGAAGCAAACCCCGTTGCATAATTTCGTAAACTAAAAAATAAAAGGTCGGAAGAAATTCCGATCTTTTTTTTTTAAGGCCCTGTCACGGTATCTGACTGATTTTTGAGGGTAAAACAAAGGAAATTACTTCGTTTTTTGCTCAGTCACAGACTTTTCAAGTATGCTCCTTCTCAATAAAACTTGTCCTTTCCTCTGTTTTCCTCCTCAACCGTTGAATAAATTCAACTAAATTCAGTCATCTACCGTGCCAGTGCCTTTTTTGCAATGTGCAGTATCCAGTTGATGTTTTTGTAAAAAAAGGGAAATTACTTCGTTTTTTGCTCAGTCACAGACTTTTCAAGTATGCTCCTTCTCAATAAAACTTGTCCTTTCCTCTGTTTTCCTCCTCAACCGTTGAATAAATTCAACTAAATTCAGTCATCTACCGTGCCAGTGCCTTTTTTGCAATGTGCAGTATCCAGTTGATGTTTTTGTAAAAAGAGGGAAATTACTTCGTTTTTTGTTCAGTCACAGACTTTTCAAGTATGCTCCTTCTCAATAAAACTTGTCCTTTTTGTGATTGCCTCGATGGGTTTTATATTTTATCCCTTGATAAGTATTGTTT
>JAEDHM010000112.1 GCA_016296985.1 Clostridia bacterium | reverse complement strand
GTAGGATCATCTCCCTCGGTAGGCTCATCCGTAGGAGTGTTACCTTGAGAGGGGTCTTCCTCTCCAATGATTGGGTTTTCCTCTTCGGTTTCACCTTGAAAAAGGTCGCCAAAAAGAGAATCCAGGTCAAACCATTCACAGGCCGTCAAGGTCAGCACTGCGCATGCAAGGATAAGAATAAACAAAACAAGGCTTAATTTCTTTTTCATATTTTCATTATACACCTATTTTATAAAGTGCCAACTAAAAAATAATGAATTATATCTTTATATTACTATAATCTTTTATAAATAGAGTCTTGAAAAAGGCAAATAATTTGGGTTATAATAAAATATAAGCGTATGTTTTTTGGGAGGTTTTATCATGGAAACACTTAAAAAGAACAAAAAAAACATTTTAGGCATAGCCCTTTTCGTCCTCATTTTCGGAGCATTGGTGGTTATCGCATCCTTCTTTGATTTTCAAATTAGCGAAATTTTAGCAAAAAGCGGACTTGAAAACGGCGACAGATATATTTCCTCAAACGCCTTCGGGTTGGTTTTCGAGGCAATTGGCAGTTGCGCCATTTACTTGATGGCGTCTGTGTCTTGTTGTATTCTTTTTTGGAATGTTTTACGCCGTGTGAAAAAGGATTGGTTAAAATATATCTTGGCAATAGTTTTTGCAATCGGTGTTTTTGCCGGATTTTATCTTACCCTAAGCGATATTTTCAAATACGTTGGCGAGTTTATTGCTCAAGAAACGGGCGTTCACGGTGTTTTGGATAACTTATATATCACCTTTTTGACGGTGGTTATCGCTTTCCCTCCTGCAATAGGTACTTTATACTTGTGGGGCAAGGTAGATGCGGAAACCAACGCAAAAATGTTGCCTTGGATTTTGGTTATCGTAGGCACCGCCGCTTGCTATCTTATTATCCACTTTGTAAAATCCCCCATTGGTCGCGCAAGGTACAGGGCAATTTTGGCGTACAACGCAAATCCCACTCACTATGATGCTTTATTAACACAAAAATTGGGTGTTGACACCACCTCGGTTATCAATGGCGAAACCTTGTCTTTCAGAAACTTTTGGGTAAACTACGGCTCTTTAAGTGACAAGTTTGAGGCAATCGGCATTGACGACAAGTATAAGGAGGTTTTGGCTGAAGTAGGCTTGGCAAGTGATATTTGCAAATCCTTCCCCAGCGGACACACCTTTTCAGCAGGTCTTTCCTACACCTTAATTTGTATACCCGATATGGTTGACAAATTTAAGACAAAGGGGTGGAAAGCCTTTTGGTACGCACTCCCCATCGTTATCACCGGCGTTGTTGGTTTAAGCCGTGTGGTAATGGGCGCTCACTATTTCTCCGACGTATTGTTTGGCGGTACAATCGCATTTTTGGCAGTTTGTATCTTCAGATGGTTGGTGCTTTTGGGCGGATGGAAAAAGATTGCAAAACTCTTCACGAAAAAACAAAAAGAAACCCCTGAAGTTGCAGAAGAAAAAGTTGAGGCTGAAATAAGCGAATAGAGGATATTATGACGGTATTGACAGAACGAGCATTAAAACAACAAATCAACGAATACGTAAGCAGAAAACTTATCTATCCCACCAAAATCGGAAGAAAACCCACTCTTATACACGATTCCGTTCATGGGACAAACTCTTATCAACCTCACGAAATGGCTATGTTGGATCAACCCTTGCTTCAACGTTTGCGCCGTATCTCACAAACTGACGTTGCAAACTTTGTTTTCCCTGCCGGAAACCACAACCGTTTCGAGCATACCGTTGGCGTAACTGCAATCGCAGGAAAAATGTGCGAGGCAGTTTTTGCAAAAAACGCCGACCTTTGCAACAACTATCTTTACAACCCCAAGTTTTTTATAAACAACTGCAGGTTTGCGGCAATTTTACACGATTGCGGACACGGACCTTTTTCTCATCAATCCGAAGTTGTATATGGGCCATTGCTTGACCGAGTTCGTGTTGAAAACCCCATTTTGGCAAATGCCGCCCCTCACGAAATCTTGTCCTATTACATAGCAACAAGCAAAGCCCTCAGGGATTTTAACAAAAAGGTGATAAAAGGTATGTACGATATTGATATCGACCTTGACCTTATCGCCGAAATGATCGTAGGCTATATCAACCCCTCTCGCAGTAAGATATTCTCTTTCTTGGTGGATATCATCAACGGAGCCTTTGATGCCGACAAGCTTGACTACCTTTTGCGTGACGCTCACTCAACCGGAGTTATGGTTGCTTTGGATATTCCTCGTTTTATGTATACCCTTGACGTAGTAACCGACGACGAAGGAAGTTATCGTCTTGCAATCGACATAAGCGGTGTTTCCGAGCTTGAAGAGATTATTTTCAACAAAATGATGCTTACAAGCATAGTTTATCACCACCAAAAGGTTAGGGCGGCGGGCGCAGTCTTAAAGACTATTTTCGAGGAGTCAAAACGCTTTAACGATATAGAAGATTATCTAAACGCTACCGACGACGAAATTTATACCCTAAGCGGTGAAGGTCGCGAGGTAACCGCCTTGTTGGATATGTTGAAAACCAGAAACTTCCCCAAGCGCGCCCTTTGTTTGTCCACAAAAACGGTGGACGAGCACGAAAAGGTGTCCGAAATTGCCGACAAACTTAAAGATAAGGCGTTGCAAGAAAGATTAAAGGAAAAAATCGTAGAGGAGGTTTACGTAAAAAACAAGGTTGAAGTGCCTGCTGAAAGAATTTGGATTGATATCCCGTCAGTCCCCCGTTTCCACGAAATCAACGATTGCTTTATCCAAAGTGGAAGAAACGAAAGTATTCGCCTAAGCGACATAAGTCCCACCGACAAATGGGTTGCATCCTTTGCGGAAAGCAAATGGCGTAGTTTTGTGTACACTATGGAAGAATATCAAGAGGTTGTCGCTCGTAGCGCTCTTAAAATTTTTGAAGAAGAGTTCGGAGTCCATTTCAACAACATGGCTTTGCTCCTTTGCAAAATAGACAACTAGAACTACGTTGAAAGAATTATATTGAAGGAAAAGAAAAAGATTGGTGCAGTTAGATGAACCCCGTAAGGGATAAAACTAAATCGGGTCAAAAGAAAACCTCATCCAAGAGTTAATCGCTCAAGGGTAAGGTTATTTTTTATTTAAATAATGTCATCTAGCATTTTAAAGGCGTTTCTAATAAACTTAACTATTTTATCTTGTTCTTCAATTGTGTGAATTTTAACACTCTTTGTAGAATACTCAGAAATCCAATATCGCTTATGAGTATCGGTTGAAACCTTGATTGTTTGCAATAGGTAATATAAATATTCCATTCTACATAGCTCAGGCTTTCCGTTACTTAATATTTTCATTGCAGATGATTTTACCTTAAAATCAAAATCGATTAATCTTGAAGCCGTTGTGAAATCATCAAAAATTATGACCTTATTATTTGATGCTTTGTAGATTCCTTGTTTTTCGTTTGTGTAGCCCAAGATAAAAGTCTTGCCAGGAGTTAATACCGGAGTAGGATATTCATCAGAATAATCAGTTGATGATACTATATAAGGTCCAGGTTGTTCATATGGCAATAAATCATCAATTTTAAAAGAATCTTCATAATAATTTAAATCCCATATATTTTTTATAAAAATATCTTCTAATAGTTTTTCTTTTGTTCTCTCAACTAAATCAATTAATTCATCGTCTTCTTCATTATCAGACAACTGCTCATCGATATTAGAATAATTTCTTACAAGTTTCTCAAGAGATGAAACAGATGCGGAAATTTTATCTGATTTTACTTTGATTAGATTTAAAAGGTCAAAAACATTCAAATCTTTATATTTGTCTTCAGTAACAATCCAATTAAGTTTTAGATTATAATTCCTTTCTTTGATCTCGTCTATTGAAAACTTTCTCCATCTTCCATTCGGATTATCTTCTGAGTACGTTTCGACTCTAGAATCCATTTTACCCCCAGCATAGCAATTAACAAAATCTTCCAAATCGTCTCTCTTCAAAGGATTTTGCACCAAAGTATGCTTAATATTTGTTCTATAATCATAAACCCAAGTTTCTTTAGTTGGTGTCCCTTTTTCAAAGAATAATACATTGGTTTTTACTCCTTGAGCATAAAATATTCCAGTAGGAAGAATAAGAATAGTATGAAGATTAAACTCTTCTAAAAGTTTCTTTCTTACTAAAAGTGCAGCAGATTTATCTGTTAAGACATCATCAGGAAGAACAACACCTACCCTTCCTCCGGTTTTTACAATTGACATAATGTGTTGCAAAAAATTGACTTGATTATCAGATGTCTTCTCGAATTCAGGTCTATGGGAAGATACATCAACGCTTCCTTGTGGCCTCATCCCAAAAGGAGGGTTTGCTAAAATAACATCAAAAACCTTATCTGATGTATCGAGCAATGAATCCTGACAGACAATAGGACTATTATCTACACCGATATCATGTAAATATAGATTCATAGAAGCCATCGTAACAACT
>JAEDHM010000111.1 GCA_016296985.1 Clostridia bacterium | reverse complement strand
AAAAAGTTTGTCCTTTACAAAGTTTTTCACGCAAAAATTCAGCCCCTCTCGGTCTTGTCGCCTTATTTTTTGGTAGCAACTTTGGTTGTTTTGATATACCAAGTTGCAACCTCGTCTTTTCATTTTTTGAATTGCCAAAAACTAGTTTTACCATTCTACTGCGACGGCGCTTTTTGTTTTTGACTTGATTTTTGAAGGGAAAACTTTGTAAATTACTTTGTGTTTTGGTATATCCTAAACCTTGCCGAAAACTTTTGTCTATTGACAAAAGAGGTAAATGGGTTTATACTTTTTTATATTGAAGAGGATTGTTTTTTTGACGAAAGGAAGGTGTTTTATGGATTATACCGCAAAAGATTTGATTCATGGTCAATGTATTGCCCACAGAGGTTTTTTCAAAAAGGGTGTTCCTGAAAATTCCGCTGAATCTATTCGCCTTGCCGTTGAGCACGGTTTGGATATTGAAATTGACGTTCATCGTTGTATGGACGGCTCTTTTGCCGTTGCTCATGACTTTACTCTTTTCCGCAACTGCGGTATTCCTTGGGTTTTGTGTTGTTTGTCAAGGAAGGCTTTTGGCAAAACCCGTTTGCTCGGAAGCGATAAAAAAGAGTGTATTCCTTCCCTTGAAGAAGTTTTAGAAATCGTTGACGGAAAGGTTACTATTTTCCTTGAAGCAAAGGTTTTGACAAGTCCTAAAAAGTATTGCCGTGATCTTGAAAAAGTATTGCAAAATTATAAGGGCAAGGTTTTAATTCACGGTTTACATCTTGGCGTTTTACGCTATTTCCAAAGCAAGGGTTATCCTACCGCTTTGCTTTGCGTAAAGGCGAGAAAGGAGAAAAAGGGATTTAAGCCCGAGGCTATAAACGCAAAGCTTTCAGGCTTGCCCGTTGAGGACAAGGAAAACTTCCCTCTTATCATGGGTTGGACTGTAAGAGATAGTAAGTCCTTGGAAAAGTGCGCAAAGGTTGCCGACTGCGCCGTTGTTGACACTCAACATTTTGACGTTGAAACCCTTAAAAAGGGGATTAGAAATGCATAGGATAGTTGTTGCCATTGGTGGCGGTGAAATAAGAAATAAGACCACCTTAGAAATTGATAGATATATTGCAGGGCTTGGCAAAAGGCACGCGAGAGGAGAAAGGGGCTATGCTCTATTTTTCCCTACCGCAAGCCACGATAGCAAGCCCTATTTTAATAGTTTTCGCAAAACCTATACCTCGGAATTTGATATGAAATCCGACGTTGCCCTTGTGGTAACCGGTGAGATGTCAAGACAAGCCATCGTTGACAAAATCCAAAAGGCGGACTTGATCTACGTAGGTGGCGGTGATACTGCTTTTTTGATTCAGACTTGGCAAGAAATGAATCTCGATATGGACATAATAAAGGCCTATTTAAACGGCGTACCTTTGGCAGGACTTTCCGCCGGTGGTATTTGTTGGTTTGAAAAGGTCTATTCCGATAGCGACATAATCGCAGGAAAGGGAAGCGGTTATATGCTTTTGGATGGTTTGGGACTTTTGCAAGGCTGTTGCTGTCCTCACTATGACGAGCGTGGAGAGTTTGACCAAATTGTGGCAAACTCAAATGCTACTGCTTTGGCGATTGAAAGTGATGCCGCCGCCGTTTTTGTGGATGAAGAGTTGGTTGGCGCTTTGTCCTCGGGTGGAAAGGTATATTTGATTTCCCCCGATGGAAAAGGTGGCGTAATAAAAGAAGAAGTACCCTTGCTTTAGGCTATGACGACGTTTAATATTCCGCAAGAAAGTATCTTTTATTCCCTTATTTTATGGCACGGCTATTCCCCTGAAAAGGCAGAAGAACAAGTTTTGGCGTTGACTAAAGAAGAGGTCGTTAGGGTAAGCAAGGGAAGTATAGCTTTGGCAAAAGAAATTTTCGAGAGGGTTTTCTTAAAAAGAGAAATTCCCCATGAGATTTTTTACGATATCAAATCAAGTCATAGAGAGTATTATAAAAATTTGGGCGAAAAGGTCTTTTCTTCCTATGATGAAGACACCTTTGGCGATATGGTAGTTCTTTGTTTGGAAGAAATTCACAATCGTTGGGTTGCGGATAACTCGGCAAAGTATAGCCGAGGGGATGATAAATTGTTTCAACATTTGCCCCTTGCTTTTATCGGCGAAAAAGAAATGGCGAAGGACTTGCTTTTTTTGCAGGCTTTGGCAAAGGCTTTTTCCTTCTCCCTTGGAGAATACGGCGACACTGACACTCCTTTTATTCCTTCCGATTTGATAAAAGAGGCTTATGCAAGGTACGTTGAAAGATACGTAAAAAAGTACGATATCTGCTCTTTTGATCAATTGTGTTTGCATATCAATGATATTTCCTCTTTTTATCCATACCTTTTGATGGGAGAAAAGGGAAGGGAAAGGAAAGAGTATATGACAAGCCCTGAAAAGGTGTTGATTTTGGCGAATAGCATTTTGTCCTTGAATCCAATTTTTACAAATTTATAGTAAATATATAGTCCTATATATGATATATTAAAATTAGGAAGAGCATTTTTCCAAAGGAGGTTTTTATGAAGATTCAATTCGGAAGTTTTCCACAATCAATAGCTACCCCCGAAGCTCTTGCAAACATGAGCCCGTCGCCTAATAAGGCAGGAAACTATTCCTCGGGTGATGATTTTTACGTAAGACTTATAACCCGTCCCTATCAAAAGAATTATACTTTTTCCGACGGTACTCCTATAAGAGATAACGAGATTAAGTATTTTAAAATCGAACCTTTATATTGGGACGTTTTGGCAGATTTTGGCGATTGTCTTTTGCTTGTTTCCGACCAGATTTTGTACGGCTCGTGTTTTTACGGCAGTTTTAAGGATAGAATGATTGGCCATAAAACCATTTACCGCAACGACTGGGGCGACAGTGACGCTAGAAAGTGGCTTAATGAATTCTTTTATAGAAAGGCTTTCCCCGGCACTATAAAAAGAGAAATTTTGGATCAAAAAACCGACGTTGACGCTTGCGGTTTTTATCACAACCTTTTCTCTAAGCAGATTATTACCCGAAGCAACGTTATTTTTCTTTCCTTTGAGGACGCCTGCAATCCCGACTTTGGCTTTAAAGGGTTTAAGGAAAAGGATGAAAAACGCCAAAAAACTCCTACCGATTTCGCTAAGGCGAGCGGTGCTTTCTATTATACCGGTGAGGGCGAGGGCAAAGGATTTGGCAGTTGGTGGCTTTTGAGCAACGGTAAAACCGGCGCAAACGTGCTTACCGTTATGAAAAACGGCACTATTGATATGGAAGGCGGTATTTTCAATCACACCCATCACGGCTACGTGCCTTGTATTTTGATTATCAAGCCCCAAGAGGAGAAACCCGAGGAAGTGAAAAGGGAAGAAACGCCTGTTGCCGAAGCTGTGGTTGAACCCGAGCATCACGTGGATGACGAGCTTGAAAGTTTGCTTGCCGAACCTGATACCTTGCATGACGAAGCTCATGAAATGATTGGAGCAAGCGAGGAAGACGTAATTATTGAGAATGCCGAGGATAGCGCTGATGAAGAAACCTCAGCGGACGAGGATGAAGAAAGTGTTGAGGAAAGCGACGGCGGAGAAAAGAAGGAAGAGGTTTCAATTGAGGACGTTGCCCTTGACGAGGTTGATGATATTCTTCAAGGAGTTCCTGACCTCGAATTTGATTCAAAACCCGAAGATGGCGAATAAAAAGAGAGCAAGTACCGTGGTACTTGCTTTTTTATATAAACCGATTTCTCGGTGAAAGGATTATTGCACCTTTGTAACGGTGAGGTTTACTTTTTCGTAAGTTATGGTGTTTGTGTCCCCTTTGTTTAGTCCTAAGGTGGTGTCCCCTGTGGTTGTAATCAACAACGTTGACGAGCCGTTTATAGTTTCGTTGGCCGTTACCGTTTGGGTTATTGTGTCAATGGGGGTTCCGCCTTGCAAAAGTTGGACGATTATATTTCCTGCATCCGTAGGGGTTGCAGTGTAGTTGTAGGTGACAAGATAGGTGCCTGCAGGGACTGTTACGGTATTCCCCGATACCGTTATGGCGGTGCCTGTTGTGGCTCTGACAAAGGTGATGGGGATAAGCCCGGTGGTCCCTGTCAAAGTAACGGCGGTTGCGTTTGCGTACAAAGAATCAGTTGCTCCCGAAGGTCCCATTATGCCCTGAGGTCCTTGAGGTCCCTGAGGCCCTACCGGTCCTTGGGGGCCGGGAATGGGAATATATCGTTGGTTGTAGTTTCCGTTGTCGTAGTAGTCGTAGTCTCTATTACAGCGGTTACAGCAGTGATAATTGTAATTGTAGTTTGAGCAAGCGCCAAATCCGCAACAGTGATTGTTGTAGAAAGGCATAGTTTTTCCTCCTTTTGAATTGTCCTTTTGGGACTACTACACAGTATGCGAAAAAGGGTAAAGTAGTGAATGATAAATTCGGTAGCAAGAGGGCGTTTTTGGGATATGAGATATCCTTTTTTTATTTATTTTTACAATATAACATATTATAACAACGATAAATAAAAATGAAGGTAATAAAAATAATGGGG
>JAEDHM010000110.1 GCA_016296985.1 Clostridia bacterium | reverse complement strand
AAAATGTACTTGTCCTAAGTGTGGCGGAAAGGCAAGAAGAGAAACTGATACTATGCCTCAATGGGCAGGCTCTTCCTGGTATTTCTTAAGATACGCCGACAACAAAAACGACAAGGCACTTGCTGATATGGACAAGTTGAAATACTGGGGACAGGTCGACTGGTACAACGGCGGTATGGAACACGTTACTCGCCACCTTATTTACAGCCGTTTCTGGAATATGTTCTTGTACGATATCGGCGCAGTTCCTTTTGAAGAACCCTATCTTCGCCGTACCGCACAGGGATTGTTGCTTGGCGAAAACAACGAGAAGATGAGCAAGTCCGCCGGCAACGTCGTCAATCCCGACGATTGCGTAAACGCTTTCGGCGCTGACGTATTGCGTACCTTTGTTATGTTTATCGGAGACTACGAGCGTCCTGCTCCTTGGTCCGACAAGGGTATGAACGGTTGCCGTCGTTTCCTTGAAAGGGTATGGCGTTTGCAAGAGATCGTAACTCAAGAAAAGGGTTATTCCGACAAGCACCGTTCCGAGTTGCACAAGTTGATCAAAAAGGTTACCGACGACTATAACAACGTCGGGTTTAACACCGCTATCGCTCAAATGATGTCCTTCGTAAATACCGCTTACGCCGATAATTACGTAACTCGTGGCGAACTTGAAACTCTCATCACTTTGCTCTATCCCGTTGCTCCTCACATTTGCGAGGAAATCAACGAGTGTTTGGGAAATGAAAAGATGATCGCCGAAAGCGATTGGCCTGTTTACGAAGAAAAATATCTCACCGACGCTATCGTCGAGTTGCCCGTTCAAGTTATGGGTAAACTTAAAGGTACCGTTATCGTCGCCCGTGATTCCGCTTCTGACGTCGTTCAACAAGCAGCAATGGAAAAATATCCTGAATTGTTCGAGGGTAAAACCATTGTAAAAGTAATTTGTGTTCCAAACAAAATAATAAACTTTATTTTAAGATAAGAAGGTAAAATTTTGGAAGAGAAAATTAATCAAAAAGCAACAGTTGAAGAAGAGGCTTCCGCTGAAGTAGTGCAAGAGGAAAATCCTTCTGAGGAAGTAGAAAACACAGTCCCCGAAATAAAAGGGGAACCTGTTGTTGAGGAAAAAAGCGTAAGCAAAAAGGATAAGGTATTTGCGGTTGTAAAAAAACTTGCAAACCGTTGGTTTATCGACGCCTTTTCGGGTATGGCTTTGGGTCTTTTCTGTACCCTTATCGCCGGTACTATCATTTGTATGGTAGCAAGTTGGATTGGTATAGATAACGGCTTTGGCAAAATGCTCAACTCTATCGGTAGCATAGCAAAATCCCTTATGGGCGTAGGTATCGGCGTAGGTATCGCTTTCAAACTTAAGGCGAAACCCTTGGTTGTATTCTCCGCCGCTGTTACCGGTTTCTTGGGCGCTTGGGCAATGAATATCATCAACGGCAACTTCCTTGAAACCGTGAGCGCAGGAATTTTGAAGGGACTTCCCGGAAATCCTATCGGCTCTTACGTTGTTGCTTTGTTTACCGTTGAAATCGCTTCCCTTTATGCAGGAAAAACCAAGTTTGACATAATCTTTATTCCTATTGGAATGATGCTGTTATCCATGGGCGCAATATATCTTGCATGGCCTTTCATTCAGTTGATTGACTTGATTGCAAAGGTTTTGGTTTTGGCAATCGGCGCAGGTACCGCAGTAAAAATTATCGTTGGTATCTTCGTTGCAGTGGTAATGGGTATCCTTCTTACAATGCCCACCTCGTCCGCGGCAATTTGGGTTGCAATCGCAACTTCCGCCACGGCAGTTGCAAACCCCGAAGTTTTCTCTATCGCAGGTGGTGCAGCGGTTGCAGGTTGCGCGGCTCACATGGTAGGTTTTGCCGTTGCAAGCTTTAGGGAAAACGGTTGGAGCGGTCTTGTTTCCCAAGGTTTGGGAACAAGTATGTTGCAAATTCCCAACATTATGAAACACCCTCTTATTATGGTGCCCGAAATCGTGGCAAGCGCAATTTCAGGCCTTGTTGCAGTTTTGCTTGATATGAGATGTAACGCATCCGGCGGCGGAATGGGAACTTCGGGCTTAGTTGGTTTGTTCGGTGTAATAGATGCGAGCCAAGGTGTCGTTGAAACTTGGCGTTATGCGTTGGGTATCGTGCTTTGTCTATTCATTATTCCTGCCGGCGTAAGTCTTGGAGTAAGCGAATTGATGAGAAAGAAAAATTGGATTAAGACAGGAGAACAAAAACTCGAATAGTTTTCCGCTTTACATAACGCCTTAGGGCAAATAAAAACAAGGAGAATAAATATGGAATACAAGAGCAGAAAAGACATTCCCGAACAGTACAAATGGAATCTATCCCTTATCTTTGCTGACGTTAATGCTTGGGAAAAAGCTTTTGCTGAAGCAAGCGGTTACGCGGAAATTATGGCGAAATTCAAGGGTAAACTTGGCGATCCCGCTCAACTTTTGGAATTTTTCCGTCTTAGTGACGAACAAGGTGAAGTTTTAAACCGTCTTGCATTATATTGCAACATGCGTTCTCACGAAGACTTGAGAGACAATTTCTTCAACGAATTGTGCGGACGATTTGACAACATGGTTGCTCAATATTCAGCGTCCGTTGCTTTTGCAAACCCTGAGATTATCGCTTCCTATAGCGAAGAAAAACTTTTGGCTATGTCCGAAAGTCCTCGCTTTGCAGACTATTCCTATATGCTTCAGGAATTGGCAAGAAACAAAAAACACGTTTTATCTGAAAAAGAAGAGCTTTTGCTTTCTCAAGGCTCGGTTGTATTCGGAAGAAACAGCACGACCTTCTCCCTTTTTGATAACGCTGACGTAAAATGGGAAGATGCGAAAGACAAGCGCGGTAGAAAACACAAAATGTCCCACGGCGCATACGGTACCTATCTCTATTCAAAGGATAGAGTTTTGCGTAAAAACGCTCACAACTCCATGATGAAGGGATACAAAGATTATATCAACGTGCTTTCTTCCGTTTATGCAGGAAACGTTGACAAGGATTTATTCCTTGCAAGGGTAAGAGGCTTTGACACTTGCTTAGAAAAGGCTATGAACAGTGAAAACGTTGACGTCGCCGCTTACAACAACCTTATCGATGCAGTACACAAAGCAATTCCTACCTTAAAATCATATCGCAACTATCGTTCAAAAATTATGGGCATTTCCGAGGCTAAGGCCTATGATATGTACGTAAATACCGAAGATACCTCTGACGTCAAGTATACTTATGACGAAGCTCACGATTTGGTTGTAAAAGCGTTATCCGTTTTGGGCGACGATTACGTTGCGCTTTTGAAGAGAGCGAAGGATGAAAGATGGATTGACGTTTATGAAACTCCCGGAAAACGAAGTGGCGCTTACAGTTGGGGTTGTCATACCACTCTTCCTTATATGTTGCTCAACTTTATGGGAACAAGAAACGACGTATTTACCCTTGCCCATGAAATGGGACACAGTATGCACTCTTACTATTCTTCCCAAAATCAACCTATTGCAAAGTCCTCTTACGAAATTTTCGTAGCGGAAATAGCATCTACGGTAAACGAAACTTTGTTGCTCAAATACCTTTTGAAAGATGCTGATAAAAAGACCAGGCGCGAACTTTTGGGTTATAGACTTGATATGTTCAAAAGCACCGTATTCCGTCAAACTTTGTTTGCCGAATTTGAAAAGCAAGCCCACGAGGTTGTTGAAAAGGGCGGAGCATTGTCTGCAGGAAGCCTTTGCGGAATGTATCAAAAACTTAACGAAGAATATTATGGAAAGGGATATTGCACTCCCTATATCAAATACGAATGGGCAAGAATTCCTCACTTCTATACCTCATACTACGTTTACAAGTATGCAACAGGCCTAATTTCCGCAACGGTTATCGCTGAAGATATTTTCAACGGTAAGGAAGGTGCAGTTGAAAACTATAAAAAGTTCTTGTCTGCCGGTGGAAGTATGCCTCCCTTGGAAATTTTGAAGTTGACCGGCGTTGATCTTACAACTTCCGCGCCCTTCGAGCAAGCAATGCAAGTATTTAAAGACACTTTGAAGGAGTTTAAAAAGGCTAAATGAAAAAGTTTTTTCTCATCCTTTTGCTTATAATCATAACCTTATCTTTCACCGCTTGCGCCGAAATAACCATATCAACGGTTATTGACGAGGGCGGTGGAAGAACAAGGGGGTATACCATAACCTTGGACAAATCTCTTGCCGGGGATATTTATGCTTCCGCTTGCGATAAGATAACAAGGTTACTTACCGATTATCAAAAAGATGAAGAGGCAAGAGGAGGAGAAACCATACTTACAATCGATACCGAAAACGGAGTTTTTGACCTTCAAGTTTACTATCCTACCGTTACCGATTACTACGCTTCAATCGGGCTTAGCGGTTATGAGGAAAATCAACCTTACGAAGTGTATAAAGAAGACGCCTTTTTCGTGGATTATTACGCCGAAAGTCCAATTATAAACCAACAAACCGTAGACAGCTATAAGGAAGGATTTAAAGAGTTTATAAAGGATGAAAATAATC
>JAEDHM010000109.1 GCA_016296985.1 Clostridia bacterium | reverse complement strand
TTCGAAAAGAACAAATAATAACACAGTCGAGGCTTGCAAATAACATTTGTAATACATCAAATTATTAAATCTGCGGACATAAAGAAAAACAGCGAGAATTATCGCCGTTTTTTCATATATTGAACTTGCTGATTGCGTTAATATTAATAATTGCATTTGTGTCCCCAAGAATATCTAACCCTTGGACACTTTCGTCCAATAATTTTCAATACATATTCGGACTCTGCCTTCGTCAGCAATTTTTGTTGTCGCAGAGAGAACACGATTCCTTTTATAAGTAGCTGCAAATCTTCTTTCCCCATAGTACTTTCCGCCTCCTTTTTCAATTCAGCATAATACCATTGTTTTGTGAAGATATCCAGTGAAAAACGCTGCGATTCGTACAATTTTTTAGATAAATCTACTGCGGTTCAAATCCCCGTGGACGCCTGCCCCCTTTTCGGCTTAAAAAGACGCTCCTTTTTGTTCGTCATTGACAAGTGAATTCAAACCAAATTCTTTTGGTTTGAACTTTTTTACTTAACGAGGATTCGAAGGTTGGTCGAGTTTACTCAAAATGCGCCCTTAGAAGCATTTTCCTGCCCGGCGTGTTAGTGAAGCGCAGAGCAACGGAGCGAATCCCACCGCTTCCGCCAAGGGGAGTCTAATTTGAACTTACTTAAGTTGCTTTTGTTTTGTTTTTATTGACTTTCTTCTGCTAATATGGTTAAATTTTATTAAATAGGGAGGAATAACCATGGCGCGTAATATTTACGAAGGAAAAGAAAATTATTTATTTATAAGCTATTCTCACAAAGACCAAATCCTTGTCGATAGAATTCTTAATATTTTTGATGAAAACAATATCAGATATTGGTATGATGCAGGCATTGAAATAGGAGAAGAATATTCTGATATCATCGCCCAACATATTGACGATTGCCATTGTGTGGTTTGTTTTATTTCCAAAAACTCAAAAGATTCTAAATACTGTAAAAGAGAAAGACATTACGGTATTGAACAACTTGACAAAATACCTTTCACCATATATTTAGAAGACGTAAAACTTTCATCAGGCGAAGAAATGATGCTTAGATCCTTTCAAACTTTAAACTATTTCGATTTTGAAGTTAAGGAATCCTTTGCGGCAAAAGTTATGACTGCGCCTATCATCAACGAGTGCAAAAAGAATGATGGAGAACTTACGGCAGAAGAGTTTTACAATAAGGGATACAGCCATTACAAAGGACTTAATCACGTAGAGCAAAATTACCAAAAGGCTGCCGAATTCTTTATCAAAGCCGCTGAAAAAGGACATACAAAGGCTAAATATTATCTAGGCGAAGCCTCTTTCGTTGGCAACGGTCTCAAACAAGACTATCAAAAGGCTGCCGAATATTATCTTGATTCTGCCGACGATGGTTTTGCTATTGCGCAAAACAGCATTGGTATGTGCTATAAATACGGAGATGGTGTGGACCAAGATTACGAAAAAGCCTTCGAGTGGTTTCTTTCTTCCGCAAAACTCGGTTGTACCGAAGCGCAAACCAATCTTGCAATGTGCTATGAAAACGGAATGGGTACCGAGAAAAATTTGAGCGAAGCATTCTTTTGGTATAGAAATGCCGCAATTCAAGGCAACATTCAAGCGCAATATAATTTAGGTTCTTGCTATAAATTCGGACTTGGAGTTGAGAAAAACGACGCAGAAGCCGTCGTATGGTACAAATTGGCGGCTATTCAAGGTTATGCCCAAGCGCAAACCTTACTTGGAAACTCTTACAGAGATGGTGTTGGCGTTCAAAAGGATACAGGCGAAGCTATTAGATGGTATAGAAAAGCCGCCGACCAAAAAATTGCAAGGGCGCTTATTGCTCTTGGTAAATTTTACGAAAATGGTGATGGTGTCAAACAAGACCTTAATGAGGCTTGCAAATGGTATAAAGAAGCAGCGGACGGTGGCCTCGCTTCCGCGAAAGAACTTTACGAAAACCTTCTTAAAAAGATAAATAATTAGTAAAACACGATCTTTAAACAAACGCGTTTCCGCTCGTTTATAATAATGAGAAACCTAATTTGAAAATGTCAAGTTGGGTTTTTTTATTGATTTGATTTTTGTCAATTTTTATATATTGAATTCCCACTTTAATTTGTGCTATAGTTATAAAAAGCGAGGGAAGATATGAACTATCTTAAAGATTATTACACTAATTATGACGAAGATGGACGACTTTTGTCACGTCATGGACAAGTCGAGTATTTGACTACCATGAAATATATCGGCGAAAGTTTAAAAGAGGTGGAAAATCCCAAAATCCTTGAGGTTGGCGCAGGCACCGGTAGATATAGCGTAACCTTGGCAAAGCAAGGTTTTTCAGTTACGGCGGTTGAACTGTTTGATTACCATTTGGACGTGTTGAAATCAAAACTTGATGGCAGCGAGGAGATAAAATGTTTGCAAGGAAACGCTTTGGATTTATCGGTTTTACCAAGCGATAGTTTTGACCTTACTATGCTTTTAGGTCCTATGTATCACCTTTATACAAAAAAGGACAAGTTGCAAGCCTTGTCCGAAGCGATAAGAGTTACGAAGTCGGGCGGTGTTATTATGGTAGCCTATTGCATGAACGACCCCACGGTACTTCAATTTGTCTTTGGGAAAAACAACTTGCAAACTGTCATTGAAAACAACATGCTTACCCCCGACTGGCATTGTATAAGCACCCCGAAGGATTTGTTTGAAATGGTAAGGGTTGAAGATATTGCCGAACTTGACTCTCACTTTCCCGTGGAGAGAATCAAGCTTGTGGCAACAGACGGCGCGACAAACTACAACCGCCCTCTTGTGGATTCTATGGACGATCAAACCTTTGAAAAATGGGTTGAATATCATCTTGCCACCTGCGAAAGGCAAGATCTTATCGGCGCGTCAAACCACACCTTGGATATACTTAAAAAACACTAAAAAAGGATAAAAAGAATTCTCACAGAATAATGGTATTAAAGGAAAATATGGACGATTACAACCGATAAAGAAACAAAATATATTTTTTTCCACCATTATTTGAAAATCAATTGACAAAGAGTTTTCTTTTGCCTATAATGATATAGCATTTGAATGATCAATTGCAAAATTGCTGATGTGGCTCAGTCGGTAGAGCACATCCTTGGTAAGGATGAGGTCACCAGTTCAAATCTGGTCATCAGCTCCAAAAAAAGGACTTCTTTGGGAGTCCTTTTTATTATTCACACCGCCTAAAGTTTGATTATTTACACCCTCCGTGATAATATATAAATATGGATAAAAAAGGACTTCAGCGAAGTCCTTTTGTTTTTTGTCTTTCCTTTCTTTTTTTGAAAATTGCTATTACTAGGCTATTATTTTGTCGACTTAAAATTGTAAACCGGCTTGATTTCCTTGAAAATTTCGGCGGTAGGAGCGATGTTTTTTACTATCTCGCCTTTCTTCTTGTACGCCATTGGCGATTCGTCCAAAGTGCCTGTTGATATGCAAGTTGAATATATGCCCTCCATCGCCTTTTGATAGTCTTCTAAGGAAATAGTTTCCTTTGCCTTTGAGCGAGGCATAAGTCGTCCTGCGCCGTGAGGAGCGGAATTATTCCAATCCTCGTTACCCTTTCCGATACAAAGCAAACCGCCGTCACGCATATTGATGGGGATCAAAAGTTTTTCTCCTTTTTTTGCGGATACTGCGCCCTTGCGTAAAACCATTTCATCCATATCAATATAGTTGTGAGTGGTGGTAAAAGATTGGACGACGTGCAAGCCCAACGCATCGATTAGGCGATTGGCGATAATTTTTCGGTTTAAATCGGCAAATTCTTGAGTAATCTTCATATCGTGGATATAGTCTTCAAAAAGTAGACCTTCGACGTAGGCTTCGTGAGGTAAAACAGAGGCCTTTTCTTCCTCTTTTTCACGTAAAATTTTCTCTCTCTCTTCCTCGTTTTTTACCTTTTCCAAAAGTGCGTTGTACTTTTCTTCAAGTTTTTGGGACAAAACTTGATAACCGCGCTTTTGATAAAACTCGGCTACCCCTGCCCCAAGATTTCGGCTACCCGTGTGTATGACAAGATAAAGGGTGCCGTCACTGTCCCTATCAACTTCAATAAAGTGGTTTCCACCACCCAAAGTACCCAAGCAACGCTTTGCATTGTTAACGTTAATTCCCTCGAAGCATCGGAGATTTTCAAACTTAAAACGCTCTGCCTCTTCAATAGGTTTTTTGTGGTTTGTATTGCCTGAAGGTACCTTTGATCGAATTACAGAATCAAGCATTGCGTAATCAATTTCCTTTTCCTGTAATTGACACAAATACATACCGCAACCAATGTCAACGCCTACCATATTGGGCACAACCTTGTCTTTTAAAGCCATAGTAAAGCCAATGACACAACCAACGCCAGCGTGGACGTCGGGCATAACGCGGATTTTACATTGAGAAAAATGCTCGGCATCGCAAACGCGAGAAAGTTGACCCCTTGCCTTTTCGTCAAGGGTATCGGCAAATACCTTTGCCCTGTTAAATCGTCCTTGTATTTCTATCATCTTACCTCTTTTGCAATTGAAATCGCACCTCTTGTATTTCCTATATTATATATACTATTCTAAAAAAAGAAAAGGCGCAAAATAGTATTTTGCCCTTTTCAATTATCATTTTATC
>JAEDHM010000108.1 GCA_016296985.1 Clostridia bacterium | reverse complement strand
GGTGCGTCTTCTTTCCATATAATAGTCAAGTCACTTGTCAAAGTCAATAGGTAAATGGATAAAAAATCCCATTTTATCCCCTAAAATAGCCATTTGACACCATTTTTGGCTTAAATGGGGAATTTATTGGACAACTCAAACAAACTTTCTTGTAAAGGAAGGAGTGGTATGAACGTAAATACCGTCGTGAGTAGATTATATTGCGAAGACTTGCTTCGCCTTAGGGGATTTCTCCACGCACTTCGTTTGGTCGAAATGACGATCCCCCCCCCAAAAAAAATGTCATCTCGAGCGTAGTCCTGTCATTCAGAGCGTAAGCGTGGAATCTCCTGGGAAGGACACCGCATACACGCCACGGCGTGATGATATACAACGACTAGCGTTGATGATATACAGTCACAAGTGACTGATGATATACACGGCAAGCCGTGATTATGGTGTAAAAAGAAATTGTATACTTTCCCACCGCAACTTCACCTTTGGTGAAACTTCACTTGTCATAGACAAACTTCACTTTCCGCAGGAAAACTTCACTTGCAACGCAAACTTCACCACAAACCGGTGCCTTTTCAGGAAATAAACCCGTCCTAGGATATTCTTCGGAAATTATGCCCCCTGAATGACAAGACTGCACTTGTAATGGCGATGCTCTTTTAGTCGTCTTTTTTGACAAATAATAACGCATATTGTATTTATTATTTCAATTTTCTTTTAGAAAATTGATTTTGTAAATAGATATCTTTAAAAAAGGGGAGAAAAAGGGGGATTTTGCAAAAATATTTCCTAAAAATTACAGCGATTTTTCCTTTGTCAACTTAGATGCTTGCAATGGGTATTTTCTTATGTTATAATAAGTATATGTCAGAAATTAAAAGTATTTGGAAGGATATAATTTCATGTTTGCAGGCCGAAATTTCCTCTGCAGCCTACGAAATTTATTTTATGGATCTTGAGCCTATCGCCATTGACGGCGAAAGTCTTGTTGTGTTGTGTCAAAAACCCTCGAAAAAACGTGTTATTGAAAACAGTTACGCCCACGCTTTGCGCACCGCTGTTTTGGATACCGGCGCTTTGATCAAGGACGTTAAGATTATTCTCCCCGAAGATCAAGATAAGTACAAAAGGGAAGAGCCTGATGCCGACGACGTCGAACCAAAGTTTTCCTACATAATCTTCAACAAAAGTTATACCTTTGAAAACTTTGTCGTTGGTGAAAGCAACCGTATCGCCGCATCTGCTGCTTTGGCGGTTTCCGAAAACCCCGGTCAAATTTACAACCCTCTTTTCATTTACGGTCACCCCGGTCTTGGAAAAACCCATATCTTGCACGCTATTGGAAACGAGCTTTTGGCAAACAACCCTCAATTGAAGGTTTTGTATACCACCGCTGAAAACTTTACAAACGACTACACCTTGTCCATCGCCGGCGCGAAAAACAAGGAAATCGTAAGGGCTTTCAAGCAAAAGTATAGAGAATTGGACGTTTTGATGATTGACGACGTACAGTTTTTTGAAAAGACGGAAAAGACGCAAGAAGAACTTTTCCATATTTTCAACGACCTTTACGATATCGGCAAACAAATTATTCTCTCCTCCGACAGACCTATTCGAAATCTCCGTTTGCTGGACGACAGACTGTCAAGCCGTTTTGCCGCAGGTATAACCGTTGATATCGCTGCTCCCGACCTTGAAACGAGGATTGCGATTTTGGAGAAAAAGGCTTTGTCCTTCCACTACTTACTCCCTCCCGAAGTTGCCTATTATCTTGCAAATAAAGAACAAAACAATATAAGGGTACTCGAGGGTATGCTTAAAACGGTGGGAATGTACGCTATGCTCAAGCAACTGCCTATCACTTTGGCCCTTGCGAAAGAGGCGTTGAGAGAGTCTGAGGCTGAGTCTGTCGAACACCTTTCAGTCCAAAAGATAATCTCGCGCACCTGCCAATATTTCGGCATCACCGAGGATGAGATTTTCGGCAAGAGAAGGACTAAAAAATTGGTAGAGCCTCGCCAGTTTGCAATGTATCTTATCACCTGCCTTATCCCTACCGTTCCCCTTTCCTCTATCGGGCAAACCTTTGGCCGTGATCACACTACGGTTATAAACGCAAGGGATAAAATCGCGCAGTTGAGAAATGAAAAAGATGAAAGAACTTGTACCATAATCGACGACCTTATACACCATATTTTGGAAAGTTAGCCCGTCTTTGGTGGACAAGTTTCACCAATCCACAAACTTTCCACAGGAAGGAAAAGTTATCCACAGAAAAAGCAAGGGATAAAACACCGCATTATAGGGACTTTTAGGTGGTTTTCCACTTATTAACCGCCCTTATTATTAAAAAGATTATTACCATATAAAGGAGAATATATAAAGATGAAAGTTATCTGTGACGGTCTTGCTCTTACCGAAGCAATCAATAAAGTAATCAAAGCATTGCCTGTTAAAAAGAACTTTAACGTGCTTGAATGTATCAAGTTGTCTGCTTATGACAATCAAATCACTTTGACTTGTACCGATACCGAATTGACTATAATCAAGACTATCAGCGCAGACGTACGAATTGAAGGCGATATCTTGATCCCCGGAAAATTCTTTTCAGACTTTACGAGAAAGCTTGACAATGAAAGCATCTCCCTTGAAAGCATAAATGAAAACAAGAAACTTATAATCAAATACGGAGAAAACGAAGGCTATATCAATTGTCTTGACGTAACCGAATATCCTAAAATCGCAACCTCTATCGACGGCGATTCTTTGGTTTTAACCAAAAAGGATTTTAAAGAGGCCGTTGACCGTACAATCTTCTCGGCATCTACTGAAGAAAGCCGTCAAATTTTGAAGGGTTGTTTGTTTGAAGTAACCGATACCGGCGTAAACGTCGTTGCTTTGGACGGCTATCGTATGGCAGTTTGCACAAAACCCTACGTTTCGGCAACCGCTACGGGAAAACGCTTTGTTGCCCCTACAAGAAGCTTGAACGAGATCGTAAAGCTTATCGCCCTTGACGACGAAACAATGACGGTTAAATTTACCGCTGACAAACTTTTCGTTGAGATTGACAGCACCATTATTATAAGCAGACTTATCAGCGGTGAATTTGTAAAGTATAGAAATATCATTCCTTCCGATTACACCACAATTGTTACCCTTGACAGAAAGGTTTTCTTGGGAAGTATCGACCGCGCTACCGTTATTTCAAAACAGTCTAGAAATAATATGGTAAAGATGGATATTAAGGCTGACGTTATTACAATCGACTCAAACTCGGAGCAAGGTAATATGCGTGAGCAATTCTCCGCAAAGGCTGAAGGCAAGGAAAATATCATTTGTTTCAATGGTAAATACCTTATGGATTTCCTTACCGTAATTGACGACGACTTTATTCAAATGATTATCAAGGCAAGCAACAGTCCTTGCGTATTCAAGCAAGTTGACAAGGATGAATCTTTGTTCCTCGTTTTGCCTATGAGAATTACAACCTAATATGATTGAGGAAGAATAAAGAAAAAAGGAAAGAGATAACATGGAAGATTTTGCAAGCTTTTTCTATAAAGATGAAGAATTAAGTGTAATTGAAAAGATATTGGACGAGGAAAACGACGATCCAATTACCATGTACGACGAAGAAGGAAACTGCTTCAAGTTTGAAAAAGTTGCGGTTATCCCCTATGAAGGCGAGCTGTATGCTATTTTATATCCCCTTGACCAAGTTGAGGGCGTAGAAGAAGCAGAGGCTTTGGTCTTCCATCTTATGTTTGACGAAGAAGCTGAAACTGAAGAAGAGGCAATCAAAAACGGATATATAGAAATCGAATACGACATGGATACAGCCGAGGCGGTTTTTGATCTCTATCTTGATATGCTTGACGAAGAATAAACTAACCTAAGAGGTGTAAAAATGAAAGACAACGAAAACGTAATTGCAATACTACTTGACGAAAACGACGACAGAAACGTTATTTTGGTAAACGACGAGGAAGAAGAAGTCGAATTCCAACAAATATGCATTGTTCCCTTTAACGACGAATTATACGCCATTTTGCGCCCCTTAAATATGAAGGGCGTTGATGACGGTGGCGCTATCGTTTTCCATATTTGCCTTGACGAAACAGCCGAAACAGAGGAAGAAGCAATGGCAAACGGATATTTAGAAATTGAAAGCGATGATTATATCGCTGACGCCGTTTTCAATGAATTCCTTGCAATGCTTGAAGAATAAGACAAAAGATAAGAATAGACGAAAAAGAGAGCAAAACGCTCTCTTTTTTTATTGGGAAAATACGGTAAAACAAGTGTTGTTAGAAAGAAAAATCGTTGGAGTTTATGAGGATAAAATGAGAGTGGTGGTAAAGTACTGCTTCGCCTTAGGGGATTTCTCCACGCGTTTCACTTGGTCGAAATGACGACTAAAAAAGAGCGCCGTCATCTCGAGCGTAGTTTTGTCATTCAGAGCGTAGCGAAGAATCTCCTGGGAAGGTCGTTTATTCTTGTGACAATACTCGACCCAGTACCGTCATCTCGAGCGTAGTTTTGTCATTCAGAGCGTAGCGAAGAATCTCCTGGAAAGGTTAACCCCTAGTTTGTGGTACGAACAAGGGCAACAAAGAAATTATACTTTTCTCACCACAACGCCCTTCAGGGCATATCGAGTGCGACAGCACATATCGAACGCTTTAGCGTATA
>JAEDHM010000107.1 GCA_016296985.1 Clostridia bacterium | reverse complement strand
AATCTCGTCCTTTTATAATATAGTATAAATACTCAAATTCAAATCTTAATTAAAAAGAATAGAAAAGCGATCTCTTCACAAAGTAGATTAATTATTTATTGAAACTAATTTTTCAAAAGCAGAGTTGTTTGTTCTTTTATGTGTGATAGGTGTAACGGTAACGTATCCGTCGATTGTTGCATCGGTGTCAACGTTAAGGTCGTGTTTGTTGTCGTGGATGCAATATCCATTTTCTTGATACATATTGTTGCCTAGGGAAATAAATTCGTCGGTAAAATATGCGTCGCCTTGCCTTGTGATTCTTATACCTTTAATCTCGTCAGAGGGAACGTTTACGTTGTAAATGTTTGCAAAGTTAAAAAGTTTGTTATCAACAATAAACTTGTATATCAAATCAAGGTTTTCAACTGCTAGATCGAAACTATCAAACCCGGTTGAAATAGCAAATCCCTTTTGTCCCCGAGTTTCAGCCTCGAATATTGCGCCTACCGTACCAGAATAAACAATATCCTCGCCCATGTTCAAGCCTTTATTTATACCTGAAATAACAAGGTCGTAATCTCTTTTCAAACCAAGTGTTCCAAAACGAACGCAATCGGCAGGGGTAGAATCAACGCTATAACTTTCAACGCCCTCAATAAGAGGATAGGGTTTTATCTCAATAGGACGGTGGAAATCAATTCCGTGACTGGACCCGCTTTGTTGAACACGGGGAGCGCAAACGGTTACTTCGCCAAGTTTCATTGCCCATTTTACAAGTTCAAAAAGGGAAGGGGAGTCTATTCCATCGTCATTCGTAATCAAAATTCTCATAGCCACCCCGTATGTGTTCTTTTGTATTCTTTTACAGCTTCGTCAGTTTTAGCGACAAGCTCCATTGCCTCTTTCTTTGAATATACCGTTGCTCCCGAAGCGCACTCGTGTCCGCCACCTCTATACTGTTCGGCAATTTTGTTTATAGTCATAAACCTCGAGCGCATTCTAACTCTTGTAGCGTTGTCGTTCATGTTTTCGATAAAAGCCATCCAAGAAAGACAACCCTTTATTCCGTCAAGGAAAGAAACGGCGTTGCTTGCTTGCTCACGGGTAAGGTTAAACTTCTTTTGCATTTTTCTATCGACGTAGATATAGCAAACTCCGTTTTCAGTAATCTTCATTTTTTTGTATACGTAGGACTTAAATTTCAAAACGCCAAAATCTTCCATATACAAATTTGCATACAAGGATTCGGTATCAATTCCTTTGTCTAACAAAACTGATGCAAGGCGCAAGGTTTCACCGTTTACAGCGTTTGTCTTAAATCTTCCCGAGTCGGTTACCATGCCGGTGTAAATATACAAAGCCGCTTGCTTTGACATAACCAATTCATCTTTGAAGGTGAGGTAAAAGTCAACGATAAGTTCGCATAAAGATGAGCGGTGTTCTTCAACCCATGAGATATTGCCAAAAGGCTTTATATCAACGTGGTGATCGATTTTGATTATTTCTTTACCCAAAACAGCTTTCTTGTTTGATACACGGTCAATGGTTGCGGTATCTAAAATTATAACCAACGCGTCCTTATAAAGGTCGTCGCTAATTGGTTCGTCCTCACCGCCCAAAAAAGCGAGATAGTCTGAATAGTCTTCGTTGAGTAAATAAATTTCCTTTTCAGGAAAAGAATCTTTCAAAATCTCTCTCAAACCCTTTGTAGCGCCAATACAGTCGCCGTCAGGACGAGAATGACGGGTAATTATAATACGGGAATATTCTTTAATTTTATCAAGTATTGCCTTTTTAATTTCGGTATTCACAGTTTATTCCTCCAAATTGTTCAAATCATCAAGCATTTGCATTGCAGTTTCTCTATCAGCAACCGTTGCGCCACTTGCCTTTGCATGACCGCCACCACCGTATTTTACGGCAATGGGATTTATATTGTATTTCTTCGAACGAATTTCACACAAAACCCCGTTTTCAGTTTCGGTAAAATTAGCCCAAGTGTTTACCCCTTTTATATCCGACATAGTTGCAACCATACCTCTTGAAATCGAGAAGGTATCAGCTTTCAATTCTGCCATTTCTTCCTTCGTTGTATAAATATAGGCAACGTTATTTTTTGTAAATTGAATCTTCAAAACAAAACTTGCTTTCAGTTTTATCGCATCAAAATCGTCGGCGTAAAGTTCTGCAAAAATCTCATTTAAATCAAACCCTGTTTCCATCAAAAAACCTGCAAGACGCATTGTTCGCGGGCTTGTTGAATCATAGCGGAAGCGTCCCGAGTCGGTTACCATACCGGTATATAATGATTTTGCGGCAAGTTTATTGATTTTAAGTTTGCAGGCGATAGCAAAAGCGGTAATCAATCCGCAACAACTTTCATAACTTGTATCAACAAGTTCAAGGTCCGCAAATTTTTCCAAAAAGATATGGTGATCCATTTTGATTTTTTTGTCCGCAAGTTTATATCTTTCGTCGCAAACCATATTGGTGGAAGAGGAGTCAAGAATAATTGCGAGAGCGCCTTCATAGAAACTGTCGGGAATTACGTCCATTTGAGAATCTTCCATAAAAGCGTATCTTTTCGTGATATCACCAACGACAAAAATTTCTTTTTTAGGAAAATTTTCTTTCAAGATGTTTTTCAATCCGATTTGACTACCCATAGCATCGCCATCGGGATTTGAATGTCTGTGGATTATTATTCGATTATATTTTTTAATCTCTTTCAAAATTTTTTTCATCATAGCTTTTTCACCTTTTAAGGATTTTGATTGACAAATTATAGTAACATAAATTTGTTATTCCGTCAATAGTGGGGTTTTAGAAGAGAGCGTAACGTAAAAAAAGGGCTTGCGCCCAAAATCAATATTCATCAGTTATGTAAATACCGATGTTTTTAACGTCGAAAATTTGACGAACAAAATCAGCAACGTTAACGCTTATTGGATTGGATACGTTGTAATCGACTTTATATGGGGTAATCGTAACGCCCACGTTGTTGCTCTTTACGAAAGGATCTTCAATTTTAAAACTTTGTTTTCCTTCAATACCAAGTTTTGAAATAAGGTAATCGAGGGGCAAAGATTCAAGAAGAGTTTTTATATCGTTTACGAAAAACATAACGAAATCATCACCTTGACCAAGAGGAAGAATTTTACGCAAACTCTTTCCTGCAAGTTGAGGGATATTTGACAAGGAATCTTCAGATAAAGTGCTTTCAACTACTACCTCGTCTTCTACCAAAGCATAACCATCGTTGTTGTAGAAGATATCCATACCGTTTTTTTCACTTTCAAGTAATTTGGTATAGAAAGAGGTAACCGACCTATCTAAGAAAATGGATTTTCCTTCACAACTTTTGCCATAAGACGCATAAAGATTGTTGAAGAAAGAGGGCAATCCATTGCTAATTTCGATATTTCCGGTGGATTCAATCGGTGAGTGAGAAATTGAGTTTACGGTAAAAAAACCGAGTTTTTCATAAAAGTCGTGAGAGAAGGGGACAAGAGCCATCAAACTTTTTGCCTTTTTTGTCGCGTGAGCAAAAAGTTCTCTCATCAAACCTTGATTGCGGTATTCGGGCAAAGTGCCTGCGCCCACAACGTAGTCAAAATAAATAAATCCGCCCCCAACGTTTAACATTTTGGTAACAAGATACAAAGCGCAAACGGGCTTTTCATCCACAAGACCTATAAAAGAAAGTTTAGGATTGATCTTTTTTGAGAAAAAGAAAGTAAGATACTCTTCATTGTTGGCATCTTCGGGAAAACAAACACGGTATATTTCTTTTGCAGCGTCCTTAAGGTGTGCATTCGTGTTTAGGGGTAGAATTTTCATAATTCTATTATAGCATTTATTTACAAATTTTGCAATTGGGTTTTGTATTTATTATTAAAAATATTCAATACTACACTTTTTTCCATCAGGTCTTGAAAAACCTTTGCTATATATGTTAAAATAACATATAAGCAAGGAGAATAATATGGCTCGAAATTTGAGGATTTTAACAGTGATTATATCACTTATTGCCATCGTGGCTATATTCGTCGGTTGTCAAACTGTCGAACTTATTGCTCCCACACCTTATTTGGATGGTCATTTTTTATGCTGGAATGAAATCGAGGGGGCAAGCGGATACGAAATTTTGGTTGACGAAAAATATACTCTAACAACGGTAGGCACTGTTTATCCTCTCGAGTTTAACGATACCCAAATTCATTTTATCAAAGTTCGCGCAACTCGCGAAGACGGAATATTAGGACCCTATTCTCAAACCATTTCTTATACTGCATCAAAAGAGGTAGAGAAAAAATCTCTCTCCGCTCCAATTATCACTGACATAAACGGAAACGGCGTTATGTCCTGGCAATGCTCTGACAACATTTTTACCGTAGGATACAACGTCTATATCGACAACGTATTTTCCGCCTACGTTACCAACGACGGTCAAATGGGTACTGCGCCCTTACAATACGTTTTGCCTATCTTGGAAAACGGTTCTCACAATATTCAAGTTCAGGCGAAAAGCGGTAAGGCTGATTATAGTGACAGTTTGCGTTCCGACGTAATGATTTATTTAATTGACGAAGGAAAGGTTGTATTAAGCAAACTTGCAAAACCCACCATCGAGTTTGATCCCACCGACTTTACCATTTCTTGGCAAGCAATCCGTTATTCCGGTGGCTACAGCGTTTTAATTGACGGCGTCGAATATTCCTATAAACCTGAAAACAACAGCGGTAAAATTCAGTTTTCCTTGGCTCCTT
>JAEDHM010000106.1 GCA_016296985.1 Clostridia bacterium | reverse complement strand
TGCAACCGACGACTTTATATCTCTTGCAACGATTCATGCGGTAAAAGGGCTTGAGTTTAGGGCAGTATTCGTTGTAGGTCTTGAGGAAGGGATTTTCCCCAATGCTTTCAACAAATCCGACGCCGAGCTTGAGGAAGAGAGGCGCGTAATGTACGTTGCCGTTACTAGAGCAATGGAAAAGTTGTACCTAACAAACGCGTCAAGCAGATATCGTTTTGCAACCTTTGAGCGCAATATGGAATCAAGATTTTTAACTGAAATCAAGGAATCTTTGGGGCTTGTGAAAAATAATCTTTCTGCAGGATTTTGGGATAGGTATCAAAAGCCTGCAAACACAGTTCCTGTAAATCAAAAGCCTATGGTTTCAAAGACACCTGAAGTTATGCCTTATTCCTACTCGCAAAAACCAAAAGTCTCAAAAGGAATTAAAGTGTCCATAGGGGAAAAGGTTTCCCACGCCAAATTTGGGATTGGCGTTGTAATTGCCATTGATGGCGACAATGCAAGCATTGCTTTTGATAAATTAGGAATTAAAAAACTCAATCTTACGATTGCTCCCTTGACTAAGGTGGAATAGGAGATTTTTATGGATAGAATGCGTGAACTTGTCGACTTGTTGAATAGATTGGGAAGAGAGTATTATGAAGAAGATAATCCTTCTGTTTCCGACGCCGAATACGATGCCTTGTACGACGAACTTTTGGCGCTTGAAAATTTTACCGGTATCGTTCTTCCCGATTCTCCTACTCGAAAGGTGGGCGGTGCCGATAAGAAAAAAGGATTTGAAACCTATAAGCATAAAGAAAGACTGTACAGCCTTGATAAAAGTAAAACCAAAGAAGGTATATTTGAGTGGATAGAAAAGGCAAAAAAAGTTACCAACTCTTTCCCGATTTTAACTTTAGAATATAAGTTTGACGGTCTTACTTTAAGTTTGACTTACGATAAAGGCAAATTATTAAAAGGCGTAACTCGTGGCGACGGTGTTGAAGGTGAGGTAGTAACCGAGCAAATTAGAACCATAAAAAATATCCCCCACAACATTTCTTTTGAGGGTTATATTGAAATTCAAGGGGAATGCATTATGAAGTTGTCTGCTTTAAACGCATACAACGAAAGTGCAAAAGAACCCTTGAAAAACGCAAGAAACGCAGCGGCAGGTGGGGTAAGAAATATCGATGCGAATGAAACCGCAAAGCGCAACTTGACTTTTATGGCGTATAATATCGGTTATTCTCCTGACAAACGCTTTTATTCTCAAGTGGAAGCTCACGAATTTTTGATCACAAACGGTTTTGATTGCAAGGAATTTTTTGAAGTTGTAGATGAAAATACAGATATTGCTCTTTTGCTTGACAAGGCTGAAGAAAATCGTCCTAGTTTAGATTATCTTATCGACGGTATGGTCTTTAAAGTCAATGATTTTTCTTTGCGTGAGGAACTCGGTTTTACTGATAAATTTCCTCGTTGGGCCATTGCTTACAAATTTAAAGCAGAAGAGGTAGTGACAATTTTAAAAGATGTTGTTTGGCAGGTTAGTCGAACTGGAAAACTTAATCCTTTGGCATTGCTTGATCCTGTGGATATCGGTGGTGTAACCGTAAGTCGCGCAACCCTCAATAATATCGGAGACATCGAAAGAAAAGACATTAAGATAGGAAGTCGCGTATTCGTAAGAAGAAGCGGTGACGTTATTCCTGAAATTTTGGGAATTGCAAGTCATACTGAAAACAGTGTTCAAGTTGAAGTTCCTAAAACATGTCCTTTTTGCGGTAGTCCCGTAGTGGCAAAAAACGTTTTTTTATACTGTACAAATCCCAACCGTTGCGCTCCTCGCGTCATATCTCAAATCGAGCATTTTTGCGCAAAGGATTCTCTTGATATTGAAGGACTTTCTACTAAAACCATTGAACAACTATATAACGATTTAGGTGTAAGAAGTCCTGCCGATTTGTATACCTTGACGAAAGAACAACTTTTGACGCTTGATGGTTTTAAAGAGAAGAAAGCGTCAAACTTGATTTCTTCCTTGGAAAAAAGTAAAGTTACAACCTTGGCGAGATTTTTGACAGCTATTGGAATTCCTAACATCGGAAAGAAAACCGGAAGAGTTTTGGAAGAACAGTTTACGACATTGGACAATCTTAGAAAAGCCTCCTTTGAAGAGTTGGTTTCTCTTGACGATTTCGGAGAAATAACTGCAAGGGGAGTCGTTGAGTTTTTTGAAGATGAAAACAACAGGACTTTAGTTGATAGGTTGTTGTCTTTCGGATTTAAGTTCATTGTTGAAGAGAAAACACAAGGCGCGTTTAGTGGATTAAAAGTTGTGTTGACCGGCTCGCTTGAAAAATATAAGAGAAGTGAAGCAGCAAAGGAAATAATCAAGAGAGGAGGAGAAATTTCCGACAGTGTTTCATCAAAAGTCAACTTGGTTGTTGCCGGAAACGATGCTGGAAGTAAGCTTGCAAAAGCAGAAAAATTGGGTATAAAAGTCATTGATGAAAAGACTTTTTTGGAAATGCTCGCTCAATAATTACCTTTTAAGGTAAAAATATTCGCAAATTACTTTTTCTTCTTGTCATATTTTTTCAAGTGTGGTATATTAAAATGAAGAGGTATTTATGAACAGCATGACAGGATATGGACGTGGCGAATGTTTGCAACTTGGTAAAAAGTTGACTGTTGAACTTCGCTCCGTCAATCACAGGTTTCTTGATTTATCCATAAAAATTCCCCGTCACTTTTTGTTTGCCGAAGATTTTATTAGAAAAACCTTGGGAAAACATTTTTTGCGTGGTCATATTGACGTCTATCTCAATTTTGAAGATACTATGGCTGAATCTGCAAGTTTATCCCTAAATTTACCAGTTGTCAACGCTTATATGAATATGGCGAAAGAACTTTCTTCCCAATATGGTGTTGAACAAGATTTGACCGCTTATTCAATTCTTAAACTTCCTGACGCCGTTTCACGTGTTTCTCCGACCTTTGACGAGGCCGAACTTTTGTCGCTTGTTGAAAATGCTTTGTCTGATGCAATTTGTGGCCTTGAGGAAGCAAGAAAAGTTGAGGGCGCTCAACTTTTTACTGATATCGATAACAAAATTTCAGCTATTGAAGTTTTGGTAGGAAAGGCTGAGGAAATTGCTCCTCAGGTTGTGGTTGATTATAAGGAAAGACTTGCAAAGCGCATGAAAGAAGCGTTAGGTGACGTTGCTTATGATGAAGCAAGATTTTTGAACGAGATTGCATTTTTCACCGACAAAGCTTGCATTGATGAAGAATTGACAAGAATGAAATCACATATTTCCACCGCTAGAAACACAATTAAGATGGCAGGAAGTATTGGTAAAAATTTGGATTGTATAGTCCAAGAAATGAATAGAGAGGCAAACACCATGGGCTCTAAGGCAAATTGCTCCTCCTTGCAGAACGTTGTGATTGCATTAAAAACTGAAATCGAAAAGGTAAGGGAGCAAGTGCAAAATATTGAATAGCATGATGAAAAAAGGTTTTTTAGTTGTATTATCCGGTCCTTCAGGGGTAGGGAAAGGCACCGTAAAAAAAATCCTTACCGAACGTATTGAAGAAATGTGCGTTGCAGTAACCGCAACCACACGATTGCCTCGTCCCGGCGAAGTTGAAGGTAAAAGCTATTATTTCAAGACGGTTGAAGAATTTGAAAGACTTGTCGCAGAAGACGCTTTTATCGAACACGTTACCACTTACGGAAATCACTACGGAAGTTTGAAAAGCGAGGTTAGGCGCCTTATTGATTTGGGTAAAATTGTCATTATGGAAATCGACGTCAAGGGCGCTGTTAAAATTAAAGAACAAATGCCCGAGGCTCTGTTTATATTCGTTATGCCTCCATCTAAAGAGGAGCTGGAGAGAAGAATCAGGGGTCGCGCGACTGAAACCGACGACGTTATTAAGACAAGATTATCTATTGTTGACGGAGAATTGGCTATGGCCGATAGGTACGATTACGTTGTCGTAAATGATGAAGTAAACAATTGCGCAACAAAAGTTGAAGCAATAATTAGAGATGAAGCAAAAAGAAGATTAAACTAGGAGGTTTTTGTATGTTAGTCGATCCCCCCATTGATAAATTGGAAAAAATGGCTGATTGCAAGTATATGTTGGTATGTGGCGTTGCAAAAAGAGCAAGAGAACTTTTGCAACAATCTCCCGATTTGGAATATGAGAGAAATGAGAAAGCTATCAGCATTGCAGCGCGTGAAGTTTTCAGTGGTAAAGTAGTTATTGTTAAGGAATAGTTTATGCGTAAGAGGGTTCTTTTGGGTGTAACCGGCGGTATTGCCGTTTATAAATCAGTAACTTTAGTGTCCTTGTTAGTCAAGGCAGGTATTGACGTTGTTGTCGTTATGACAGACAGCGCTTGCAAATTTGTTACTCCCTTAACTTTTGAAACTATTTCAAAAAACCGCGTTATAACCGATATGTTTGCGCGAGATTTTCCCTACGAGGTTGAACATATCTCTTTAGCTAAGTCGGCTGACGTTGCCGTCGTTGCTCCTGCTACTGCAAACTTTGTTGGAAAAGTTGCATCAGGCATTGCCGACGATATGCTTACTACAACTTTTATGGCTTGCAAAAAGCAAAAACTTATTTGTCCTGCCATGAATACAAACATGTACGAAGATTCTTTCTTTCAAGCCAATCTTTCAAAACTTATGGAAAGTGGCATTGAAGTCATTGAACCTGCAAGCGGGATGCTAGCTTGTGGCGACGTGGGAAAAGGTCGTATGTG
>JAEDHM010000010.1 GCA_016296985.1 Clostridia bacterium | reverse complement strand
CGACAATTATAAGGGAGCTATCAGCTTTATTCGTGTTTTCGATGGTAAAGTGAGCGTAGGGGATAAAATCAAAATGTTCAGCACGGGAAAAATCTTTGACGTTACCGAAGTCGGCGTTTTTACTCCCAAAATGACCTCAAAAGATTGCCTTGAAGCAGGGGACGTAGGCTATCTCGCTGCAAGTATCAAAAACGTTATCGATACCGCAGTAGGCGATACTATTACTCATGCCGAAAACGGTTGCGCCGAGGCAGTGCCCGGCTATAAAGAGGTAAAACCCGTTGTGTTTGCCGGCGTATATCCTGCCGACGGATCAAAGTATAACGAACTTCGCGAAGCCTTGGAAAAACTCAAACTAAACGATGCTTCTCTCTTCTTCGAGCCCGACGTATCCACGGCTTTGGGTTTTGGTTTCCGTTGCGGTTTCCTCGGTTTGTTGCACATGGATATAATCGAAGAGCGTATCGAAAGAGAATTTGATCTTGACCTAGTAACAACTGCGCCTAGCGTATCCTATAAGGTTTACAAGTTTGACGGCGAGTGTGTAACCGTTGACAATCCTTCTCACTTGCCCAATCCTGCAGAAATTGAAAAGATTGAAGAACCCGTTGTAAAAGTTTCAATTTTCACACCACCCGAATACGTTGGCTCTATTATGGAGCTTTGTCAAGGCAAGCGAGGTATTTTCGAAGATATGACCTACGTTGAAACAACAAGGGTTAGACTTACTTACACCATGCCTCTCAACGAAATAGTTTACGACTTTTTCGACAACTTAAAATCTCGAAGCAGGGGATATGCAAGTATGGATTACGATATGGCAGGCTACGTTCAATCCACCCTCGTAAAACTTGATATTCTCTTAAACGGCGAACTTTGCGATGCTTTAAGTATTATCGTTCACAAAGACAGCGCTTATGAAAGAGGCAGAGAGATTGCGGAAAGATTAAAAGAGGCTATACCTCGTCAAATGTTTGAAATTCCTATTCAAGCAGCAATTGGAAACAAAGTTATTGCTCGTGAAACTGTAAAAGCCTTGAGAAAGGACGTTTTGGCAAAATGTTACGGCGGTGACATAACCAGAAAGAAAAAACTTTTGGAAAAGCAAAAGGAAGGAAAAAAGCGTATGCGCCAAGTGGGCAACGTTCAAATCCCCAGCGAAGCCTTTATGTCAATTTTGAAAGTTGGAAAGGATTGATGAAACCGTTATCCGTATATATCCACGTTCCATTTTGTAAAAGTAAATGCAAGTATTGTCATTTCACATCAGATTGTAACTATTCTGATGTTTTTTCTTATATAAAAGCCCTCGAAGTTGAGTTGGTCAAAAAATCCAAGCATTGCAAAAATCACTGTGTAAACACAGTGTATATTGGTGGCGGTACTCCCACAACCTTACCTGACGGCGCGGTTTTACGTCTAAGCGAGGTTATTAAAAATAATTTCAACGTCGATATTAAAGAATTTACAATCGAGGGCAATCCCGAATCATTTTCGATTATTAAACAAGAAGAATATATAAAAAGTGGAATAAACCGTGTCAGTTTGGGCGTTCAATCTACTTTTGATGATACCTTAAAAGCAATAGGACGTATTCACGATAGAGATCAAGCTTTGACTACTTTAGAAAGGCTATCTCGTGATTTCAGCGTAAATGCGGATATGATCGTGGGGTTACCTAAAAGCACAAAAGATAGGGCTTTGACAACTGCAAAAGAGCTTTTGTCAACGGGAATTTCCCACCTTTCTTGCTATTCTTTGCAAGTTGAAAAGGGCACAAAACTTTATCACGAAGTAAAAGAAGATAAAGTGAATCTCCCTAGCGAAGATGATACGGTTGAGCAATACGATGCAGTATGCGACTATCTCACAAGTCATGGTTTTTCAAGATACGAAATAAGCAATTTTGCAAAAGAAGGAAAGGAAAGTTTGCATAATCTATCCTATTGGAATTGTACAGAATATTTGGGAATAGGCGCATCCGCGCACCAATATTTCAACGGGCGTCGTACCTCAAATATTTGCGATAAGGAAAAATATACCCAAAGGGTATTGCTTGGGCAATCCACTCAATCCTATCACACAAAATTGACAGTCAACGAGCAAAAGGAAGAAAGAATTATGCTGGGACTTCGCCTTAGTAGGGGGATTGACGTCAAAAGATTTAATGAAGATTTTAATTGCGATTTTCATAAAGAATACGAAACCGCTTTAAATTATGGGAAAAATTATCTCAAAATTACCGAGGACAGTATAAGCGTATTACCTCAATATTTCTACGTTTTAAACTCTATAATTCAATATTTTATTTGATACGCCCATGTGTGCTTATGCGCGTGTAGGAATTTTATCGTCAATTTGACTGATTTAATATTAAAAAAAATTCAAAAAGATTCAAAAAAATTCAAAATTTCTATTGACATTTCTCGGGTCCTTGAATATAATAATTTTAGCAGTCAAGAATAATGAGTGCTAACAACACGAAAATTCAACTGCCAACAAACTATGGGGAGCGAGTGCCAATGAAGGAAAAACCATTGTCCGCAAGAAAAAAGAAAATATTGACTTTGCTTGTTGCAAGGTATATCGCCACGGCTCAACCCGTATCTTCGGGGGACATAAAGGCTATGTGGACGGACGGTGATATTTCTTCTGCAACAATCCGCGCCGAGTTGTCCACTCTTGAAGACATGGGATATCTTTCCCAACCTCACGTTTCCGCAGGTCGTGTGCCTTCAAGCAAAGCTTATCGCTTGTACGTTGAAACCTTGCCGGCAGTTGCCGACAAAAGCGTTGGCTCAATCGCTGATATCCGCAGTTATTTTGACAACAAGATGGGCGCAGTTGAAGACGTAGTCCGCACCACCGCGCATATCATAAGCGACGTTACAAACTACACTTCGGTTATCGTAGTAAAAAACATTTGCGACGTAATCGTAAAAGGAATCAAGCTTGTTGACCTAGGCGACGATTCCGCCCTTGTGGTAATCGTAACCGACAGCGGATTGATTAAGGACAACGTAATTGAGTTGCCAAAGGGTATGGGAAGTGGATATTTAGATGCGGCTTGCACAATGCTAAACAATATATTTGCAGGCAAAACCATTGACCAAATCAAGGCAAGCCGAGACAACCTTGACGCCGAATTGTCCGAATTCAAGGGGATCCTAAACGACATAATCGAAGTTATTGAAAGGTTTTCCCAAAGTAGCGCCGACGTTTACGTTCACGGCACCGCAAAACTTCTCGAACATCCCGAATATGCAGAAACGGACAACGCCAAAAACGTTTTGCAGGTTATCGACAGCAAAACGCAACTTACCGAGATTATGACCAATGACGGTGAAGTTGAAATTTCCGTAAGAATAGGAAAGGATGAAGACGGAATTGACAATTGCTCCATAATCAGCGCAAGATACAAAATTGGTACTGAAAAAGAGGTGCACGCCGGGGTTATCGGTCCTGAAAGAATGGACTATAATAAAGTTATTCAAGTGTTAAAACACTTGGATGAGGCAATAAAATCAATTGATAACGATAAAAAGGAGGACTAGAATGGCTAAGGAAGAAAAAACAACCGAAGTTTTGGAAGAAGAAGCCACCGTCGAAGTCGATGAAGTAAAGGAAGAACAAGTGGAAATAAGCGAAGAGATAAAAGAAGAAACCGCTGAAGATAAAATCGCAAAACTTGAAGAGGCTGTAGAAACTGCAAAAAAGGACTATTTAAGATTGTACGCCGACTTTGACAATTACAGAAAGCGCAACGCAGAAACCTCGGCAAAAGAAAGACAAAACGGAATCGCCTTTGCTCTTGAAAGCATACTTCCCGCTATGGACAGCATCGACCGCGCTTTAAGCGTTGTAAAAGAGGAATCCGCTCTTTCGGGAATTCAGTTGATCAAAAAGCAGTTTGAAAAAGGGTTAGAAGTTTTGGGTGTTGAAGAAATTCAAGCAATCGGCGTTGAATTTAATCCCAAAGAACATTATGCAGTAATGAGAGAATCCGATCCGGAAAACAGTGGTAAGGTAATTGAAGTATTACAAAAAGGCTACCGTTTCAAGGACAGGGTTTTAAGATATGCAATGGTAAAAGTTGCAGAATAATTAAAAATCAAATTAGTTAATCTAATAAAGGAGTAAATGATGAGCAAGATTATAGGTATTGACTTAGGAACAACAAACAGTTGTGTCGCAGTTATGGAAGGTGGCGAGGCAGTGGTTATCGCCAACGTTGAAGGCGGAAGAACAACCCCTTCGGTTGTTGCTTTCGGAAAAGACGGCGAAAGAATGGTAGGACAACTTGCAAAAAGACAAGCAGTTACCAACCCTGATAAGACAATTTCTTCTATCAAAAGAGAAATGGGCACAAGTTATACCGTGTCTATTGACGATAAAAAATATTCCCCCCAAGAAATTTCCGCAATGATTTTGGGAAAATTGAAGGCTGATGCTGAAAGTTATTTGGGACAAAAGGTTACTCAAGCGGTTATCACCGTTCCCGCATACTTCTCCGACAGTCAAAGACAAGCAACAAAAGACGCAGGCAAAATCGCAGGACTCGAAGTTTTGCGTATCATCAACGAGCCTACCGCAGCAGCCCTTGCTTACGGTTTGGACAAGGCCGAAAACAAAAACCAAAAGGTTTTGATTTACGACTTGGGTGGCGGTACCTTCGACGTATCTATCCTCGAAATCGGTGACGGCGTATTTGAAGTTTTGGCAACAAACGGAAATACCAGACTCGGTGGCGACGACTTCGACGCTCGTCTTGCCGACTATATTGTAAAAGAGTTTATGAACAAGGAAGGAATTGATTTATCCTCCGATCGTTCTGCAATGCAAAGAATTAGAGAAGCCGCTGAAAAGGCAAAGATCGAACTTTCCGGCGTAACTCAAACTTCTGTCAACCTTCCCTTTATCACCGCAAATGCAACCGGTCCTAAACACCTTGATATGCAAATCACCAAGGCTAAGTTTGATCAATTGACCGCCGATTTGGTTGAAAAAACCATGGAGCCTACAAGACAAGCATTGAAAGACGCTGGTTTAAGTTTCGACGATATCGCAAAGGTTATCTTGGTTGGTGGCTCTACTCGTATCCCCGCAGTTGTTGATGCTGTAAGAAAGGTTACCAAAAAAGAACCTTACAAGGGAATCAACCCCGACGAATGCGTTGCAATCGGCGCAGCAATCCAAGCAGGCGTATTGGGTGGCGACGTAAAAGACGTATTGTTGCTTGACGTTACTCCTTTGTCCTTGGGTATCGAAACAATGGGCGGTATCTTCACCAAGTTGATTGAAAGAAATACCACAATCCCCACAAGCAAATCTCAAGTATTCTCAACCGCTTCCGACAACCAACCTGCAGTTGATATTCACGTATTGCAAGGTGAAAGACAAATGGCATCGGGCAACAAGACCTTGGGAAGATTTATCTTGGACGGAATTCCTCCTGCTCCTCGTGGCGTACCTCAAATCGAAGTCACCTTCGACATTGACGCCAACGGTATCGTAAGCGTTCGTGCAAAGGATTTGGGCACAAGCAAAGAACAAAGCGTAACTATTACCGCATCTTCTAACCTTACCGAATCTGATATCGACGCAGCAATCAAAGAAGCTGAAAAGTATGCGGAAGAAGACAAGAAACGTAAAGAAGTTTTCGAGACTAAAAACACCGGCGAGCAATTGATTTACACCATCGAAAAGACTGTATCCGAAAGCGGAGACAAGTTGACCGAGGATGAAAAGAACACCTTAAACGATGCAGTGAAGACTTGCAGGGAAGAGTTGAACACCGAAGACCTCGACCAAATCAAAAAAGCAATCGACAAGTTGTCTCAAGTAGCAAATCCCATTTTCACAAACCTCTATCAAAAGAGCGGTGGAAATCCCAACGACGGAAACGGCGGAGACAATCCCGACATTCAATAATATAAACTAAAGGCTTTTACGCAAGGCAGTTTTGTCTTGCGTATCCTTATAAAGGAGTAAGACCTGTGGCAGCAGATTTTGATTACTATAAAATATTAGGCATAGAAAGGTCGGCAACAGATGAAGAGATAAAATCGGCCTACAGAAGGATGGCTAAAAAGTACCACCCCGACCTTTACTCTACCGCTTCGGAAGAAGAGAAAAGGAAAGCCGAAGAACAGTTCAAAAAAATAAATCACGCTTATCAAGTTTTATCCGATCCTCAAAAACGCGCCATGTACGACAAGTACGGCAGTGAAGACGGCCCTGCGTTCCAAGGCGGATCCTCAGGTGGTGGTTTCGGAGGTTTTAGCGGAGGATTCGGCGGTTTTGACGATATCCTCAGTTCGATTTTCAGTGGTTTTGGCGGTGGCACTTCTCGTAGCAACGCTTCCGCTCCTCGTAAAGGGCAAGATATCACTCAGTCGGTTACGCTTGAATTTAAAGACGCATGCTTCGGTTGCGAACAAGAGATAAAAATCAACCGATCTGAAGGATGTCCCGACTGTCGCGGTACGGGCGCAAAGGGCGGTACCGCATACAAAACTTGCGGAAGATGCGGTGGCCGAGGCATAGTCCGTATGAGTCAAAACACAATGTTCGGATCTATCGTACAAGAAGTTTCTTGTCCCGATTGTCGTGGCAAAGGCAAAATCATCACCGATACTTGTAAAGTTTGCGGTGGTAAAGGTGAAATTCGAAAGGTACGCGTTGTCAAAAAACGTATTCCCGCAGGTATAAACCACGGGCAAATTATGACTTACAGGGGAGAAGGTGAGTGCGGTAAAAACGGTGGTCCCAACGGTGACCTCGTTATTATGGTAAACGTCAAAAATCACCCCTTGTTCGTAAGAAAAAACAACTTCGACCTTTATTTCGACGTACCTATCAGTTTTGTTACAGCAGCCTTGGGCGGAGAAATTTGGGTACCTACCTTGACTGATCCCATATCCTTCAAAATCCCCGAATGCACTCAGTCGGGTACAATGTTTAAGATAAAGGGAAAGGGTGTCAAGATGCTCAACAAGGATGGATACGGCGATATTTATTTTACCGTAATCGTTCAAGTGCCTTCTCGTCTAAGTCGTGATCAAAAGGCTCAACTTGAAAGGTTTGAGTCCTCGCTATCACCCTCTCAAGACGAAAAACAAAGAAAATTTAAGGAGTACACCGGAAAATGAAATACAAAGCCATAACGGTAAGTACAACAACCGAAGGGGCGGAACTTGTTTCCGACCTTTTCTTCGGTATATGCGGACAGGGCGTAAGCATAATCGACGCTAACGATTTAAAAGAACTTTACAAAGGCGAAATCATTTGGGATTATATTGACGAATCGGTTTTTACCGCATCAAACGTTGTTAGGGTAACGGGATATACCGATGAAGAAAATTTTCAAGATGCACTAGAGCAACTCAATCAAGGACTTGAAAATTTGAAAGCAAATTTCCAATTTCCTTTGGGTTCTTTAGAAATCTCTATTGAAGAAGTAGACGGCGACGATTGGTTTAATTCTTGGAAAAAATTCTATCAGCCTATCAAGGTTGACGGTATTACCGTAGTCCCCATTTGGCAAAAAATCCCCGAAGAAGGCACTGTGATAAAAATCAATCCCGGTATGGCTTTTGGAACAGGGGAGCACGAAAGCACACAAATGTGTCTTTCTCTCTTACAACGTGAAAAGGTGACGGGATTGCAAGTTTCCGACATTGGTTGCGGTAGCGGTATTTTGGGTATTTCCGCCCTAAAACTTGGGGCAAAAAATTGCTATTTTTCAGACATAGATGCAACCGCCCTTGAAAATTTGAAGGAAAATATACGTCTTAACGGCGTTTTTGAAAACTCAGTTTGCGAGTGCGCATCTCTTGCCGACGGCAATCCTCCTCAAAGCGATTTAGTTTTTGCAAACATCACTGCCGACATTCTAATTATGTTGTCAAAAAGCATTCACAAGGTGCTTAAAAAAGGTGGTACTCTAATACTGTCAGGCATAATTGCAACAAGGGAAGAGGAAGTAATTTCCGCTTATCAAGAGGCAGGACTTAGGGTGGAAAATCGCCTTGCTTTAAAGGATTGGAGAGGGTTTACTTTAAAAGCGTAGTATGGAAATCAGAAGATTCTTTTTAGATACACCCATAACTTCCTCAACTGCAATCGTGGAAGGAAAGGAATTTCATCACATGACCGACGTTTTGCGACATAAGGTGGGATACAAAACCATTTTGTGCGACAACAGCGGTTATGACTTTTACGCTACTATTGAAAGAATAGAAAAAAATTATGCGGTATGTAGGATTGATGAAAAGGTGAAAAATCCTACCGAAACTGAAAAGGATATAAGTCTGTATATTTGCGCCATTAAAAGCGAAAAAATGGACCTTGCCATACAAAAAGCAGTAGAATTGGGAGTAAAAAGAATAATACCGGTTATTTCCCAGCTTACCAATGAAAAAAACGTAAGAATTGAAAGGCTTGAAAGGATCATAATGGAAGCAAGCAAACAATGCGGAAGGGCAAGTTTGTGCAAAATTTCCAATCCGAAAAGCTTTGACGACGTTCTTATAGATATGACAAAATCCCAGTCCGCAATTATGGCTTACGAAAATGAAGATAAGACTATGCTTCGAGACCTTGATTTGAAGGATAAACAATCCATAGCTTTATTGGTGGGAAGTGAAGGCGGTTTTACAAAGGAAGAAGTTGAAAAGGCGAAAGAGAAAGGGATTGAGGTTTTCTCCTTGGGAAAACGAATACTTAGGGCGGAAACGGCAAGCATTGCATCTCTTGCATACCTTACCTTGCAGTTCGAATAGGTGATTTATGAAAATTGTTGTGTATAATTTAGGTTGTAAAGTCAATCAGTACGAGTGCGACAGTCTCGTCGCAAGTTTTGAAAAGGCAGGCCATACCGTAAGTTGCGAACTTGAGGCCGCCGATCTTTACGTTATCAACACTTGCGCCGTAACGCAAGAAGCGGAAAAAAAGTCAAGACAGTGTATTGCTCGTATGAGAAAATACAACCCCAACGCAAAAATCTACGTCACAGGTTGCGCCGCTCAAAAAAATCCCGAGCAGTTCGAGGGAAAGGGCGTTACCCATATTTCAGGGGTAGCAGGCAAAAACTTGATTTGTTCCTTCCCAGAAGGTAAGGATATTTCACCACTTCCTTCAGTTTACGAAAACAGCGAGTATGGAAAAGCAACAAGGTCTCGCGCCTTTATAAAGGTGCAGGACGGCTGTAACAATTTTTGCTCTTATTGCATAATTCCTTATCTCCGTGGCAGAATCCGCTCTCGTATGCCCGTTGACGTTTTAACCGAGTGCAATATCCGCGCCCTTGAAACAGACGAAATCGTGCTTACGGGCATAAACCTTTCCGCTTATGGAAAGGATATAGGTCTGTCTCTTGCCGACCTTATTACCTATCTTTCAGGCGTAAAGGCAAGGATAAGATTAGGCTCTCTTGAAGTCAACGTCATTGACAAAAAGTTTTTATCCGCAATGGCGAAAGCCGGCAACGTATGTCCTCATTTCCACCTTTCATTGCAAAGCGGTGACGATGGAGTATTGAAGGATATGAATAGACATTACACCCGCAAGGAGTATATGGAAAAGGTGGATTTGATCAGAGAATATTTCCCCGATGCAGGTATTACTACCGACATAATCGTAGGATTCCCTACCGAAACGGAAGAAGCTTTTGCTAACACTTTGGATTTAGCGGAAAAGGTACAATTTTCAGATATCCACATATTCCCTTATTCAAGAAGACAGGGTACAAAAGCCTATTCACTAGGAAGTATTGACAGGGCGGTAGTTGACGCGCGCATTGAAAAACTTGAAAAACTTCGCCATACCTTGCGTAGAAATTTCTTATCAACCTATTGCGAAAGCGAATTTGAGGTGGTTGCCGAATACGCTACTGATTTTTATATCGAAGGCTATACCGACAACTACATAAGGGTGTATATTTCAAAAACCGCAACGCCGAGAATAGGGCGTATTTACAGGGTAAGGGCAACGGGAATTTATCAAAACGGCTTGCTCGCAAAACTAAAATAAGGAAGGTAGAATATGGAAAACTGTTTATTTTGCAAAATTATAAAAGGTGAAATTCCTTCAGCGAAAGTTTATGAAGACGAAGATATGTTGATTTTCAAGGATATCGCCCCTCAAGCGCCCATTCACTTGCTTTTAGTTCCTAAAAAGCACTATGCAAACGTTATTGAAATGAGTGAGGAAGATGCGTACGTTTTAGCAAGATGCATCAAAAAACTTTCTACAATGACCGAAGAATTAGGACTGTCCGAGGGATTCCGGCTGGTATCAAACAAGGGTGCAAACGGTTGTCAATCGGTGGACCACTTGCATATTCATATTTTAGGCGGAGAAAAACTTTCCGACAAAATGGCATAAAATAAAAAAACTTTTTATCAATTGGTTGACAATATCCACAAATTGTATATAATTATAGTTACGATAAATCGCAAGGCGAAAGGTAGGTGAGAATATGGCATACGTAAAGGTTAGAGATAACGAAACATTGGATAGCGCTATCAGACGTTTCAAGCGTCAATGCACCAAAGACGGTATCATCGGCGATATCAAACGTAAAGAAGCCTACGAAAAACCCAGCGTAAAACGTAAAAAGAAAGCTGAGGCTGCTCGTAAAAGAAAAGCCGGCAGAGATTAATTTGCCAAAATCAAAGCGTTGCATTTGCAACGCTTTTTTCATTGAAAAAAACCGCCGTGGCAGGCGGTTTTAGTTTTTCTTAAAAGGTCGAAATTCTTTGTCGTCCACAATCTTATCTGTGGTAAAAGTGTTTGTCAAAGTCCGACCTCGCTGAATACTGTTATAGCCGTACTTATCTCTTATTTTGTCCACGCTTTTTTCTAAATTTTCCTCTTTCAAGGTAGGCTCGTCGTCGGCGAAAAAGTTTTGTTGATAGCCTTCGTCACTACTGATAAGATTGATTGCAGTAACTGTAATTGCCCTAAGGGGAATATCCATGTCCGAAGACCAAAGTTCGCCCAGCAACCCCAACGCGCCGTTGATTAGGTCGGTTGAGGTGTTCGTAGGTGTATGCAGGGGATTTTGCTTTCCTGCGTACTTAAATTCGTTACTCTTCAATCCCAAATGAATTCCGCAGGCTTTAAGACCGTATTGCCTAAGTCGTGTTGCCACTGATTCGCAAAGGGTTACGATAAGGGAAGATGCCTCGCTTTCAGTCACCATATCCTTTGATGCCGTCGAGCCGTTACCCACGCTTGAGGGGATATCGTGATCGTAATAATTTTTTACGGTATCAATTTCTACACCGTTGGCGTAGTCGTGCAAATGCTCGCCTACCACACCAAGTTTTCCCTTCAAAAGTGTCCTTGACATTTTAGCCAAATCACCAATGGTGCGAATACCCACGTTTGCGAAAAATTTCGTAGTTTGTCTACCTACCATCAAAAGGTCGGAAACAGGCAATTTCCAAACCGTTTGTTTGAAATTGTTCTCATCAAAAACGGTAGTTGCATCCGGCTTTTTGAAGTCGCTTCCAAGTTTTGCAAAAACCTTTGTAAAAGAGACGCCAACCGAAATCGTAATTCCAAGTTCTTTTTTTACTCTTGCGCGAATTTCGTCGGCAACAGCTTTTCCGTCGCAACCAAACCTTGTGTCGGATATATCAAGCCAACATTCGTCAAGACCAAAGCATTCAACTTTGTCGGTATAGGAAGAATAGATTTTGAATAAGGCGTTCGAATATTTGACGTAGGCCGAAAAATCCGGAGGTAAGATAAGCAAATCGGGACATTTTTGTTTTGCTTGCCATATAGGTTCGCCGGTAGAAACGCCCATTTTTTTCGCTTCGTTGCTTTTTGCCAAAATGATTCCGCTACGCCTTTCTTCATCACCGCCCACGGCAAGAGCATACCCCTTTAAAGCAGGGTTTTTAGCGCACTCAACCGAGGCGTAAAAGTTGTTGGCATCACAATGCAAAATCACTTTTTCCATAACAATATTATAAACCAAAATAAACAATAAGCAATACAAAAATCGGGACAAGTGCTAAAAAAGAAGAAAAAAAGAGAAAACGTCAAGAAAAGGTTGAATACTGGGTGAAAAGTTGAAAAAGCAACTTGAATAATCTTTGCGGTTATGTTATGATAACATAAAGAGTATTTTTTTTCTTTCCCCAAGGGAGGTCCGTTATGTTTGAAAAGTTTACTACCACCGCAAAAACCGTCATTGCTTATGCGGAAAAACTTGCATCAAAAAACGGTGGTATTTTACTTACCGAGCATTTGCTTGCCGGCGTTCTTCGAAGCGAAGGTCCGGTGGGCGAAGTCTTTTTGCGTTTGAACGTAACTGCCGACAAACTTGAAGCGGAAATGATTCCTACCGAGGTATATTCTTCGGTAAAAATTTCTACCGAGGCAGGCTCGGTCCTTCGTCGCGCTCAAGAAATTGCAAGGGAAACCGGATCCATTTCTCCCGACGTAATTCATATTGCTTTGGCAATTTTAGAAACTACGGGAAAGATCATAACTTTTTTGGAAAAGCGCGCTAAAAACATTGATGAGTTGCGCTCTCTTCTTTTGAAATCCGCAAGGGTAAAAGTTGAATACGTTTTTCCTTATTCAACGGTATCTGAGCCCAAAACAAACTCTCTATCTACCCTAAGTTCAAGAGAACGTGAGGAAGAAAAAGAAGATTCTTTTTCAAAGTTGGGATACGACCTCACCGACAAGGCAAGGGCAGGAAAACTTGATCCCGTAATTGGAAGAGATGAGGAAATTCAGCGCATAATCCAAGTTTTATCTCGCCGTTCTAAAAGCAATCCCTTGCTTATCGGTGAAGCAGGCGTAGGTAAAACCGCCGTTGTTGAAGGTCTAGCGCAAGAAATTGTAAAGGGAAACGTCCCCGACGACTTGAAAAACAAGCGTATCTTTGTTTTGGATATGTCCGACGTTGTCGCAGGCACAAAGTATAGGGGCGAGTTTGAGGAAAAGTTTAAAAGTGCAATTCACGACATTCAAAAGGCAGGGAATATTATTCTCTTTATCGACGAAATTCACACTATCGTAAACGCTGGCGCTACAGGGGACGGGTCTATGGATGCGGCAAACATCTTAAAGCCTCTTTTAGCAAGGGGAGAGTTGCACACCATAGGTACCACTACCATTGACGAATACCGCAAATATATCGAGCGGGATCCTGCTCTTGAAAGAAGGTTTCAAGTCATCAACGTCGAACCGCCAACCGTAGCTGATGCCATAATCATTTTGAAGGGTTTGCGTTCTAAATACGAAACACATCACGGTATCACAATCACCGATTCTGCAATAAAAGCCGCTTGTTCTTTGTCGGATAGATATATCACCGACAGATTTTTGCCCGACAAGGCTCTTGACTTGATTGACGAGGCGGCAAGTCGCAAGCGTTTGAAGAAAAATCAAAACAAGGAAAAGTATTCAACACTTCGTTCCGAGTACGAAAATCTTTGCTATCAGTTGAAGACAGCAACCCAAAAAGAAGATTTCAAACTTGCTTCGTCGTTGCAAAGTAAAAAGGCCGAAATGGAAAAAACTTTGGCAACCCTTTCCGCCGAAGATAAAAAATCAACTCTTTCAGTTGATGAAAGCGACGTTGCCGAGGTTGTATCTTTGGTCGCAGGCGTCCCCGTTTCAAAGCTCACTGAAAAAGAATCCAAAAGACTTTTAAACCTAGAGGCAAACTTAAGCAAACGAGTTATCGGACAACCCGAGGCGGTTTCCGCCGTATCAATGGCAATTCGTAGGGCAGGAGCAGGCTTGAAAGACAACAACAAACCTATCGGATCTTTCCTGTTTTTAGGTCCTACCGGCGTTGGTAAAACCGAACTTTCAAAGGCCGTTGCCGAAACCTTGTTTGACGATGAAAACGAACTTATTCGTATCGATATGAGCGAATATATGGAAAAGGAAAGCGTGTCCAAACTTACGGGTACCGCTCCCGGTTACGTAGGATATGAAGAAGGCGGTCAACTTACCGAAAAGGTGAGAAGAAAACCTTATTCGGTTATCCTTTTCGACGAAATTGAAAAAGCGCATCCCGACGTATTTAATATTTTCCTTCAAATCCTAGACGATGGAAGATTGACGGACAGCAAGGGAAAAACGGTAAGGTTTAACAACACCGTTATCATAATGACTTCAAACCTAGGCGCCGAGGTATTTTCCTCTCCCTTATGTACCGATTACGACAAGGCGAGGGATATGCAACTTGCCGTTGTAAAACGTACCTTAAAACCCGAGCTCATCAATCGTATCGACGACCTTGTGGTTTTCCATCCTCTTGCAAAAACGGACATTGCGAAAATTGCCGACATAATGCTTAAGGGACTTCGCGCAAAACTATCCGCGCAAAAGATAAAAATATCCCTAACACTAAGCGCCCGAGACTATATTTTGGACAAGGGTGTAAACCTTGAATACGGCGCTCGTCCTCTCCGTCGTACCATTGAAAAACTTGTTACAAACCCCTTGTCGGATATGATACTCAAGGGCAACGTCAAGTCGGGAGATTCTATCATCATTGACATAAAGGACGGCGAAACGGTTTTCAAACCAAACAAACGAGCAAAAGCATAATATACCAAATCAAGGATTTTGGTTTATATTATCGTATAATATAACAAGCGGAATACCGCTACAAAGGAGGCCAACTATGCGTATCGAGATTACAGGAAAAAAGTATCAAGTAAGCGATCATTTGGAAAGTGTTATCAACAGCAAGCTTGCAAAGCTTGACAGATATTTTAATGATGACATTATTGCAAAAGTTGTTTGCAGAGAAGAACACGGCAAAGCAAAAATGGAGTTGACAATTCCTTTTGGAAACAATATCATTCGTTGCGAAGAAGTAGGCGAAACGATGTATCACATAATCGACACTATTGTTCCTAAAGTAGAAAGACAAATCAGAAAGCATCGCACCAAATTAGAAAAGAGAATTCGCGAAGGCGCTTTCGATATAGTTGAAAGGGATGCTCGTGATGAAGAACCTGCACCTACAGTAGTTAGAAAAAAGAGATTCGAACTTCTTCCTATGACCGAAGAAGAGGCTGTTTTGCAACTCGAATTGGTGGACAACGATTTCTTCGTTTTCCTTAACGCTGAAGATAATTTAGTAAACGTTGCTTACAAGAGAAAGGACGGCAACGTAGGTATCATCGAAGTTACTTATTAATGAGCATAAACGTAGGACTATCAACCGCAACCTTCTTCCCTCAATGGGAAACTGAAGATACTTTTCAGGTTATCGAGGGATTGGGGGTTGACAAATGCGAAGTGTTTTTACGCACTTTTAGTGAATATGAAGAGAGCTTTTCCGATTTACTTCAAGAAAGAGTCGGGAAAGTTCTTTCTGTTCACTCGGTACATTCTCTAAATTCACATTTCGAGCCCGAACTTTTTAATATAGGCGATCGTACTCGCAACGATGCCGAAGTTTTGTTTAGAAAAGTGTGTAGCGCGGGCAAAAAACTAAATGCAAAATTTTATACCTTCCACGGTCCCAGTATTTTGAAAAGGGACACTTACAAGGAAAAAAGGGTGGGTGAAGTTTGCGCCCGTCTTACCTCAATTTCAGGTGAATACGGAATCAAACTTAGCTATGAAAACGTATATTGGGCTTATTACAATTTCCCCGAATTTTTCCCACTTATCGAGGCATACGCTCCCGACCTTTACGCAACTCTTGATATAAAGCAAGCGAAAAGGGCAGGAATTTCTCACTTTGATTTTTTGAAAAAAATGGGAAAAAAACTTTCCACCGTGCACCTAAGTGATTATAATAATCAAGGCACCCTTTGCGTACCGGGCAAGGGAGTGGTGGATTTTTATCGTCTTTTTTGTGAGATAAACAACTACGGCATCGACGTTGACTGTATGATCGAACTTTACAAAGACGATTATTCAAGTTTGGATGAACTAAAAGAAAGCGTTGATTTTCTCAAAAACGTCGCTTTCAAAGCAAATAGATAAATTTTCAGGAGGCATACAATGTTTGACAAACAAGAAAACAGAATCAGGTTTGATTACAACAACATGACGCAAGATTATATCGGCGACAAAGGTTTGAGTGAAAAAGAACTTAGGGATGCAAAACCCCTCGCCGCAAACGCATATACAAAGGTCAAAGACGGCGCCGGCAAAGGCTGGATGGGCTGGACTGATCTTCCTTTCAATCAAAAAGAAATCGTTGCCGACGTTTTAGAAACGGCAAAAGGTATAAGAAGAAAATTCAAAAACTTCGTTGTTTTAGGCATAGGCGGATCCGCGCTCGGTCCCATTGCTGTCTTCCAAGCATTGTGTCACTTGCACTACAACGAACTTCCCGCAAGAAAGCGTAAAGGTCCCAAATTCTACGTTGAAGACAACGTTGATCCCGAAAGAATGTTGGCGTTGCTTGATATTATCGACGTAAAGGAAACGATGTTCAACGTCGTTACCAAGTCCGGCGCAACAAGCGAAACCATGAGTCAATATTTGGTTATTACCGAATTACTCAAAAAGGAATTGGGCGAAGATTATAAAAATCACGTAATCGCAACAACTTCTCAATCCAAGGGAAATTTGATTAAACTTGCAAAGCAAGAAGGTTTCAAAACCTACTACATTCCCGACAGCGTAGGCGGACGTTTCTCCGAACTTTGCCCCGTAGGTTTGCTCCCTGCCGCAGTTTTGGGAATTGATATCAAAATGATGCTTAAAGGCGCAGGGGATTTGTACAAGCGCGCAAACAGTGCCGACCCCTTCAAAAACGCTCCTTTGATGGCAGCATTATTGCAATATCTAGCAATGGATAAAGGTTGCAACATTTCAGTTATGATGCCCTATGCCGACAGTTTGAAGTATATGGCAGACTGGTATTGCCAACTTTGGGGAGAAAGTTTGGGCAAGGCCGTTTCTTTAGACGGCGAATTGGTTTACGCAGGTCAAACTCCCGTAAAAGCATTGGGCGTAACCGACCAACACAGTCAAATCCAACTTTATACCGAAGGTCCTTTTGACAAGGTAATTACCTTTATCGCAGTTGACAACTTCCGCGGTGAGTACATAATCCCTCAAGGTTTACCCGAATATCCTGACGTAAACTTCCTTTGCAACAACGATATGGGACTTTTACTCAACAACGAAAGACGCGCAACCGAATATGCTCTTACAAAGGCGCAACGTATGAATCGTACCATTTACGTACCTCAAGTAAACGCATATACCATCGGTCAATTACTTATGTTCTTTATGCTTGAAACCGCATATTGCGGAGCATTGCTCAACATTGACACCTTCAATCAACCCGGCGTTGAGGAAGGCAAAAAGGCAACTTTCGCATTGTTCGATAGAAAAGGATTTGAAGAAAAGAAAGCCGAACTTAATTCTGCAAAAGCAAAAAGCGACCGCTTTATAATCAAAGGATAATGCCATTTTTACCAATCACCCGAGAAAATGACGAAGTTTTTGATTTCGTCCTAATATCCGCTGATGCTTACGTAGATCATCCTTCCTTCGGCCACGCAATAATTTCACGAATTGTGGAAGCTGAAGGGTTTAGCATCGGAATAATTCCCCAACCAAAAACGGATGGGGATTTTTCCCGTTTGGGCGAGCCTAAATTTGGTTTTTTAGTATCGGGTGGCGTTGTTGATAGCATGGTCAACAACTATACAGTCGCAAAAATCAAAAGGACGAAAGACGAATACAGTCCCGGTGGGAAAGCTGGAAACCGACCGGACAGGGCGGTAACCGTATACACTAAAACTCTAAAACGTCTATTCCCTCAAACCCCTGTTTTAATTGGCGGAATTGAAGCAAGTTTACGCCGATTTGCCCATTACGATTACTGGGCGGACAAGGTTATGCCTTCGCTCTTACTTGACAGCGGAGCCGATCTTCTTATGTTTGGTATGGGAGAACGGACGGTAAAAGAGATTTTGTCCCTTGTCAAAAAAGGCGTTCCCTTGAAAAATATCAAGGACGTAAGAGGTACTTCTTATTACGTATCTGATTACGACAAGTTATCCGCAAAAGTTAAAGACCTTGCAACCTCGGGCGGAGTTGTATTTTGTCCATCTTACGAAGACGTGGTAAAGGACAAAAACGCTTACGTAAAGGCATTCAATCTCCAACGCCGTAACGCCGACCCTTTGTCGGGGAAAATGATTTTACAAAAACACGGCAGGGGATACGTAGTCCAAAACTTGGCGAGTTTGCCCTTAAGTCCTAAGGAACTAGACGAAGTGTATGCTTTGCCCTATATGCGCAACTGGCACCCTAGTTATACCGAGGGCGTGCCCGCGTTAAAAGAGGTAAAATTCAGCCTTACTTCGGTACGCGGTTGTTTCGGCGACTGTTCCTATTGCGCTCTTACCTATCACCAAGGCCGAATCGTTCAAAAGCGGAGTAAGGAATCCATTATTAAAGAAGCGGAATCTTTTGTCGAAGACAAAGAATTCAAGGGATATATTCACGACGTAGGCGGTCCTACCGCAAACTTCCGTGATCCTGCTTGTGATAAGCAGTTGAAGTGCGGTGCTTGCTCGACAAAGGATTGCATAGGCTATGAAAAGTGCAAAAACTTGAAGGTAGACCACACCGAATACGTGGACATTTTGCGTACCCTTCGCAAAATAGAGGGAGTGAAAAAGGTGTTTATCCGAAGCGGTATCCGTTTCGACTATCTTATGAGTGATAAAAGCGACCTCTTTTTTAAAGAGCTTGTCGCCCATCATATAAGCGGTCAGTTGAAGGTAGCTCCCGAACATTGTGTTGACAGAGTGTTAAAACTTATGAACAAACCGCCTTTTTGCGAGTATTTAGCATTCAAGGACAAGTTTGACAACTACACCAAAAAGATAGGCAAAGAACAGTACCTTGTTCCATATCTTATTTCTTCCCACCCCGGTTGCACCTTATCCGATGCAATCACTTTGGCAGAATACCTCAATTCCGTAGGCTATATGCCCGAGCAAGTACAAGACTTTTATCCCACCCCTTCAACCAAGTCGACTTGTATGTACTACACGGGAATAGATCCTGATACAGGGGAAGAAGTTTACGTACCCAAAACAAAGGAAGAAAAGGCTTTGCAAAGAGCGTTACTTCAATACCGCCGTCCCGAAAACCGCAACAAAATTGAAGACGCTTTAAGGCGTTGCGGTAGAGAAGACTTGATTGGTTTTGGTAAAAAATGTTTGATAAAACCTCAAAACAAAAAATCGCCTGCAGTAGTCGAAAAGAAAAAGGAAAAACCAATACAAAATAAAAAGAAAAAATAATCGAAAGTCCGCAATTTTGCGGATTTTTGTTTTCAAAAATAAAATCAATTCAGTGATTTTTTACGGATAGGACATAACCCTATCCTTTTTTTCATATGATTTCTATTAGAAATCTTTAAAAAGAGCAATTATTCGACAATAACGTCGCAAAACACACAAACGGAAAGAATTATCATAAGGAGTGTTGAAATGTTTTTAGTTTTAAAAAAAAGACATATCGGCATAGCGTTGATCGCTATCATTTTAGTTTGCGTCCTTTCAGTAGGTACTGCAACAGCGCTTACCTCAGTATCCGCAAAGGTAAAAAGAAAGATTCCCATCTACTGCGTTGAAAGTAGTGAAAAGGTAATCGCACTTACCTTTGATGCGGCATGGGGGGCGGACAAGACGAAAGAAATCGTGGATATTCTTGACAAATATAATGCAAAAGCTACCTTTTTCCTTGTCGGATTTTGGATAGATAAATATCCCGAGGAAACAAAGTATCTTGTAGAACACGGCATTGAGATAGGGAATCATAGCGATAGCCACCCTGACCTTACCCAAAAGGGGAAGAAAGTTGTAGAAAGAGAAATTATCTCGGTAAACGATAGGATAGAAAAGTTTACCAATCAAAAGGTACGATTTTTCCGCGCCCCCTTCGGAGCATACAACAACCAACTTATGGAAATTTTAGAAGACCTTAATATGCAGGGAATTCAATGGGACGTGGACACCCTTGACTGGAAGGGTATATCGGGAAATGAGATTGCAAACAAGGTTATCAATAAAGCGAAAAATGGATCTATCGTTTTACAACACAACAACAGCGATCATATATTAGAAGCCCTTCCAATATATTTAGAGGAAATGACAAGACAAGGGTACAAGTTTGTTACCTTAAGCGAACTTGTCTTAAAGGACAACTATAAAATAGATTCAAGCGGAAAGCAAATTAGCTTAGGCTAAAAGAAATACAGGAGGTTTTTATGAATTACGACGATATGAACAACAATCGTGTGGTATTGGCAGGTACGGTTATTTCCAAGCCAATATTCAGTCACGAGGTAATGGGTGAAGGATTTTACGAATTTGATATGTCAATACTTCGACTTTCAATGCAAGAGGACACTTTGCCAATTACCATTTCGGAAAGACTTATGAGCGAAGTCGAGGTGAAAGAGGGTAGTAAAATCACAATCACCGGACAGTTTAGAAGCTAT
>JAEDHM010000105.1 GCA_016296985.1 Clostridia bacterium | reverse complement strand
TCGACTACGCTCGAGATGACGGTACTCTTTATTCTGTCATTCAGAGCGTAAGCGATTCTCCACACTGTCATTCAGAGCCGAAGGCGAAGAATCTCCTGGGAAGGTCATTTTTCCTTGTCGTCATTTCGACCAAACGGCTTTGCTTTCTTGTACACTTGTTTAACTTTCTCCAAAGCCTTTCTTTTCCCTTCCATTTGCTGTTCCTTATTACCCACACTTAAGCAAATGGACAATCCACCTTCCTATTTTCTCACCCACACTACTCATCCCCAATTCTCTTCTCTCCACGTAACCCCAACACTCTCTCGCATATAATTTTTAGCCCCTTTCTTTTTATCTATCGTTGTTGTAGTATGTTGTGTATTTTGTCAATTTTCTTCCTCTAAAATCGTTTGACACTGCTTTATTGGGGTGGTAAAATACATTGTATGCGATATATTTTCGGGAGGGAAATATGGAGAAAAAACCTTGGTGTATGCCTTTGATAAAGCAACTTAACACCGAAATAAGAAATAACCTAAACAACAACCTTAAAAACCACGATATTACGGGTACGCAATTTGAGGTTTTGGTGTACTTGCATCGCAACCCTACCCTAAACGTCAAACAAAGGGATTTAGAGGAAAAATTTCACCTTAGCAACCCTACTATCGTAAGTGTTTTGGACAGGCTTGAAAAAAAGAACTTGGTACTTCGTACCTGTTGCGAAAAGGATAAGCGGATAAAATATCTTAAAATCACAAAAGAAGGCGACCTTTTATGCGATTCGCTATACGACTATTTTTGCAAGGTAGAAAGCCACGCTTTGAAAGGATTTACCCCTGAAGAAGAGGAGATTTTTCAAACCTTGTTGAAAAAAGTACTTGACAATTTTTCCTGTGGGAAAGGAGATAGATGATGATAAAACGAATTTTGAAATCGGTTAGGGAGTTTAAAAAACCCACTATAATAACCTTCATCCTTATGGTGGGCGAAGCTCTTATTGAGTGCGTGATTCCCTTCTTAACCGCAACGCTGATGAACAAAATCAACGCAGGTATCAAGCTTGAAGAACTTTTGATTTTGGGCGCAATCCTTATTGCCATGGCGATTGCATCCCTAATCTGCGGTGGACTTGCAGGTGTTACAAGCGCAAAGGCCTCGTCGGGACTTGCCAAAAACTTGCGTAGCGACCTTTTCAAAAAGGTGCAGGGATTTTCCTTTGGAAACGTGGATAAATTTTCCTCCACTTCCCTTGTTACAAGGCTTACTACCGACGTTGCAAACATTCAAATGTCCTATCTTATGTGCATAAGAATGGCAGTCCGCGCTCCCTTGATGTTTATCTTTTCCATCGTTATGTCCTACGTAATGGGGGGAATTATGTCAACGGTATTCGTCATTGCAGTGCCTATTTTGACTTTCGGACTTATATTCGTAGCGAAAAAGGCTATGCCTGCCTTCCGCCGTGTTTTCAAAAAGTATGACAAACTCAACGAATCCATAGAGGAAAACGTAAGAGGAATGCGTGTAGTAAAGGGTTTTTCTCGTGAAGATTACGAAAAGGAAAAGTTTAAAAAGGCGTCGGAGGATATATGCAACGACTTTACAAAGGCTGAAAGAATCGTTGCTTTAAACACTCCCATAATGCAAGTATGCTTGTATATCATTATGGTCTTTACCCTTTCAATGGGCTCTTACCTCGTTATCACAACAACGGGTAGCAAATTGGACGTAGGACACCTTTCCGCACTTTTGACTTACGGCATGCAAATACTTATGTCCTTGATGATGCTTTCAATGATTTTCGTAATGGTTTCAATGTCCCTTGAATCCATGCGCCGTGTGGACGAGGTTTTGGAAGAAAAGTCCACCTTGACAAACTGTGAAAATCCCGTTTACGCCATCTCCGACGGCTCTATCCGTTTTGAAAACGTAAATTTCAAGTACTTTGCCGAATCGGAAAACAACGCTTTATCCGGCGTAAATCTTTCCATTGAATCGGGCATGACCGTAGGTGTTTTAGGTGGTACCGGTTCGGGCAAATCCACCCTTGTCCAACTTATTCCCCGTCTTTACGACGTAAGCGAAGGGGCGGTTTTCGTAGGCGGTAAAAACGTTAAGGAATACGACCTTGAAACCTTGCGTGATAACGTTGCGATGGTTTTGCAGAAAAACCTTCTTTTCTCGGGTACTATTCGTGAAAACTTGAAATGGGGTAACAAAAACGCAACGGATGAAGAATTGATTGAGGCTTGTCAATTTGCTCAAGCCCACGAGTTTATTTCCGCCTTTCCCGATGGCTATGACACCTATATCGAACAAGGGGGTACAAACGTATCCGGCGGTCAAAAACAAAGACTTTGTATTGCAAGGGCGCTTTTGAAAAAACCAAAGGTTTTAATCCTTGACGACTCTACCAGCGCCGTTGATACCAAAACCGACGCTCTTATCCGAAAGGCCTTTAAGGAATACATACCCGAAACCACAAAGATTATTATCGCTCAGCGTATCGCTTCGGTATCTGATGCGGATATGATTATCGTAATGAACAATGGTAGGGTTATGGACTACGGCACTCACGATCAACTTATGGAAAGAAACGAGATTTACCGTGAAACCTATTACGAACAAACTCAAGGGGGAAAGGACGATGAATAACAACAAGAAAAAGATCAATATGTCATCCCTTAAGAGGGTTTTCCGCTTTTTATACAAATCCTATCCCAAACTTTTGGTTTTGGTGGTTGTTTGTATCGTTATCTCCTCAATCACCGCAGCGGTGCCTGCCATCTTCCAACAACAGGTTTTGGCGGATATAAAGACTTTTACAATTTCAGGCGACTGGACGGCGGCGTCAAAGGTAATAATCCCCAAAGTGTTGATTTTGGTGGCTATGTACGTGGTATCTCTTATCTCAATCACCGTGTATACCCAACTTATGGCGAAGATAACCCAAGGTTTTCTCAACAAGTTGAGGGTGCAACTTTTCGAGAAGATGCAAAACTTGCCTATAAGGTATTTCGATACCAACAAACACGGCGATATAATGAGTAAATATACCAACGATATCGACGCAATTCGACAACTTGTATCCCAAGCCTTGCCCACTATTTTGCGCGCAGGGGTGATTATAATTTCCGTATTGGTGATTATGATTTATTACAGTCTTATGCTTACCGCAATCGTAGTTTGCGGAGTAACCATAATGCTTGTGGTTTCCAAAAAGGTAGCAGGAGGCTCTACAAGGTTTTTCCGCAAAAGGCAAGCCTCAATCGGAAGGACCGAGGCCTACGTTCAAGAGATGATGAACGGACAAAAGGTTATAAAGGTTTTCAACCGCGAGGACGAGTGTACCGAAGAGTTTGAAAGAATCAACGAAACCCTTTATCACGACAGTTTCAAGGCAAACGCCTACGCCAACATCCTTGGTCCCATAATCGGTAACATAGGCAACGTGTTGTACGTAAGCCTTGCCCTAATCGGCGGTGTGCTTTTGCTTTATACCGTACCTAACGTTGGTCTTTCTTGTATTACCTTGGGCGGATTGGGCGTTTTGACCATTGACGTAGTTATTCCTTTCCTCAATATGACAAAGCAGTTTACCGGCAACGTAAACCAAGTTTCGCAACAAGTAAACTCAATCGCAATGGCAGTTGCCGGCGCAGACCGAATTTTCAGCTTGATGGATAGCGAAGTCGAGGTTGACGACGGCTACGTAACCCTTGTAAATGCGGAAATTGAGGAGGACGGCAAGGTTAAAGAGGTGGACTACCGCACCGGCACTTGGGCGTGGAAGCACCCTCACAGCGACGGCACTTTGACCTATACTCCCCTTAAGGGCGACGTTAGGATGGTGGAAGTAGATTTCTCCTACGTAGAAGGAAAGCAAGTTTTGAAAAACGTAAGCGTTTTTGCGGAGCCGGGACAAAAGGTGGCTTTCGTAGGTGCTACCGGCGCAGGCAAGACTACCATAACCAATCTTTTCAATCGCTTTTACGATATTGAGGATGGTAAAATTCGTTATGACGGAATAAATATCAACAAGATTAAAAAGAGCGATTTGAGAAGGTCAATGGGACTTGTTTTGCAAGATACCAACCTTTTCACAGGCACAGTTGCGGAAAATATCCGCTATGGTAAACTTGACGCTTCCGACGAGGAAGTAAAGGCGGCGGCAGTCCTTGCAGGGGCGGATGATTTTATTTGTCGTTTACCTCAGGGCTATGACACCATGCTTACCAACAACGGTGAAAACCTAAGCCAAGGTCAAAGACAACTTTTGGCTATTGCAAGGGCGGCGGTTTCCAATCCTCCCGTTATGATTTTGGACGAGGCGACTTCATCAATCGATACCCATACCGAGCAAATCGTTCAAAGGGGTATGGACAAACTTATGGAAGGCAGAACGGTTTTCGTAATCGCTCACCGTTTGTCCACCGTTCAAAACTCCGACGTAATTATGGTGCTTGAGAAGGGCGAAATAATCGAGCGTGGCTCTCACGAAAAACTTATTGCCGAAAAGGGCACTTATTATCAACTTTATACCGGAGCATTTGAATTGGAATGATCAAAACAAAAGGATAGGTTTTCCTTTGAAAGCAAATAAGTTAAAAATCCGCTTGCGCGGATTTTTCTTTTGAAAATACCTTGTTTTTTCTCGTCAATGCGCCTTTGCACAATTCATGAAAACACAGTTTTCAATTCACGCAACCGAGCGTTGCAATTCATTATGATTAGAACCCACTCTTACGCTCTGCATGAAGGTGCTGGGTGGGTATTTTCACAAGGATAAACGACCTTCCCAGGAGATTCTTCGCCTTCGGCTCTGAATGACGGTGCTGTGTGGGTACTTGACAGGGGTAGAACTGCTTCGCCTTAGGGGATCTCTCGACTACGCTCGAGATGACGGTAC
>JAEDHM010000104.1 GCA_016296985.1 Clostridia bacterium | reverse complement strand
TGCCGTTCTTACGTCTTTGAAGTCTTTTTTAGCAAGGTCTTTGGGACGGATGAAGAAACATAAAAATCCTACGTCACCAAAGTTGTAATCAACGCCGTCAGCCTCGAAGGAGTCGATTTGAAGGAGCATTTCTTCAAAACCGTGGGGAAGTTCGAAATAGCACTCGCTTGAAGGCACTCCCAACATGCGGTGGGTTTCTTCTTCCTCGGCCATAAAGCCGTCTTCAACGTTTTCAAAGGTTATTTTTTGTTCGGTGTGAGCAAGGGGCTCGCCGTCCTCGTCAACAATCTTAACTTCTACCAAATTTTCAAGGTCGCCGTCATAGTACAAAACTCTTGCGGTGTTTTGGTCGAAGGGGTCGTCGGGCATTTCTTCAAGGTCGTAGAAGAAATAAAGCATACCGGTGTGAGGTAGTTTGTTATCCTTATCGTAGGGCGCGATTTCGGCGCAGTTGATTTGGCAAATAAAATTCAAATCATAGGCGTCGTCGCCATCACCGATAGCAGGCCACTCGAAGTCCTCCCAAACGTCGGGATTGCCCAAAAACTTACTTTTTCCAAACAAACTTTCATCAGTTTCGCTTACTTTTAATCTTATACTGTCGCTCATATTTTTCTCCTTTATCAATCAAAGTTGTGGTCTACTTGTCTTATATAGCCGTCTTCTCCGATTATGGTTTCAGTCCCCAAAGCATAGCCGTAGGACATCATAGCGTAACGGGTGCAGGGGTCGAAGTCGTGATAGGTATCCTCGATTTCGCAATAGCCGAAAAGCATACCGTCAAGCCACGCTCCCTTAAAAACTTGTATAAGGCGGTCATGATCAAGACGGTCGTAACGGTGGCAAACGCCTACGCCGGTAATATCTTCCTCGAAAACGCCTTGAAAGTGATCTTTGTAGTTATAACTTTCCGACTTGATTTCTTGAGAGAATTCCTCAGGTCGAAAATCGGGGAAATAGAAGGCGCGGAAAAAGAAATTTGCGACCTCGAGTTCCTCCTCGTCAAACATTTGATAACCGTCCTTTTTCATTTCGTTGTAAACGTAGACGTTTTCAAAAAGGCTTTTTATCTTCAGTATAGTTTCCCCTTCAAAGGCGGTTTGCAAAAGTTTGCACTCTCTTTCAAGAGAAGAATCCCGCGCTAAAACCTCTTTTACCAAGTTGTCACGGAAAAGGACTGTGATATTTTTATAGTCCCTTACTACCTGTCTAAGGGCTTGCTCAATGGTCATAACTAAGAATTTCCTTGAACTGTGGGATCGTCGTCAAAGGCGTAGTCCTTCAACCAGTCGATTGCAGGTTGATAGCCGAATTCGGCGGAAATTGCAATCCACTCGGCGGCAAGCATAAGATCTTGGGGGATTCCCCTACCAAGTTGATATCTTATGCCAAGTTCGTACATTTTGGCAGGATTGCCCATTTTTGCGCTTTTGATCAATTTTCTTAATGCTTTTGGTTTTCCCATAATTTCACCTCTTAATTTTTTCCCCATCATCCTTTTTGCCTTGATTAAAGGAAAAAGAAAGGCTTTTTAATGATTACTTTTATTATATTTTAAACTGTAATTATTGTCAATAGACTCCTTCTTGTTATCTCCTTTCTTTGTGAACTAACCCGAAGAAAGGAGTATTTTGCGTTTCGCCCAAAACTCCCTTGACAAAGAGTAACCGAGCAAAAAAGGTGGTTTTCGCAATTTTTAAGTTTTGTTTGCTAAGGCAAGTTTACCTATCGTGGACGAGGCTGGTTTTCACGAGGAAAAAAGCAAAAAAGACAAGTAAGGTTGTAATTTTGATTGACATTGTATTGTAAAGATGTTATTATGACCGAGGAAAATTGAATAGTCGAATCAAGAATGATTAGAGGCGCGATTTCAAAAAGTATTAAAAGGCCGACGCTCAAAAGTCTATGACCTTTTTAAGAAAGGTGCAATCGCCGAAACAAACCCTTGTTTGAGAAAGGGCGAGTTGGGTGCAAGGAAAAGATCTTTGCAACTGTCACAAATTTGTGGAGTGCTTTCGTTCGGTTGAAACGTGATAATCCTGCGTTGACAGTCGTGGCACTTGCTCCGACTGTTTTTTCTAACTTACGGCGCTTGCGCCAAAAAAAAGAAAAAGTGAGGTTTTATCGTGAAAAAATCAATTATCCTTATCATTGCAATCGCGCTTTTATGCACCCTTGTCTTTACCGCTTGTGACAACCGTGAAAAGTTTGATATGAGCAAGGTAGAAAGCATTTCAGACCTTGGTGGCGCAGTTTTGGCGGCTCAGTCCAACACTTTCCACTTGAAGGCTTTGACCGAGCAAACCACCGGTATTACCGTAAAAGACTATCCCGATTTTACAAAACTTTTGGTTGCTCTCAACTCCGGCGCAGTTGACGGCTATATCGCCGAAGAGCCTACCGCTTTGTCGGTAACCGCAAAAAACCCCAACCTTGCCTACGTACCCTTGAAAAACAACTCGACCGGCTTTACCACAAGCAACGAGGACACCGGTATTGCCGTTGCTTTCAAAACCGGTAGCGAATTGAGAGAGCAAGTAAACGCTATTCTCGACACCATAAGCGAAGGCGTTCGCTCGAAACTTATGGCTCAATGCGTTACGATGTCCCTTGACAACGACAAGGCTTTGGGCGAAAATATCGCTTTGTCTTCAAGCAAAACCGACACCTCGAAGGGCGTTTTGAAAATTGCTATGGAATGCGCTTACGCTCCCTTCAACTGGTCTCAAACCACCGACGTAAACGGCGGTGTAGCCATTAAAAACAGCACTCTTTACGCCAACGGTTATGACGTTCAAGTCGCAAAATATATCGCTGCGGAACTTGGTATGGAATTGGAAATTTACGCTTGCGAATGGAATTCTCTCGTTCCCGGCGTGCAAGCAGGCACTTACCACGGCATTATCGCAGGTATGAGCCCTACTGCGGACAGAGAAGAAGAAGTTGATTTTACCAACTGTTACTACAACTCGAACCTTGTTATCATCTACAAAAAATAGGTAAAATTATGTTCTTCGAAAATATCAAAAACACAATCGTGGATTTTTACCCCATGCTTTTGACAGGCTTGGGTTATACCATGCTTATCGCCCTTGTGGGTACTGTTATCGGTCTTGTAATCGGTCTTATAACCGGCGTTATCCGCACGATACCCACTCCCAAAAACAAGGCTCTTAAGGTTTTACAAAAGGTGGTAAACTTTATCATAAACGCCTACGTTGAAGTGTTTAGGGGAACCCCTATGATGGTGCAAGCAATGGTTATCTTTTGGGGTTATGCCTTCATAAACGGCGGAAACACCTTGCCCCTTATCCCTGCAGGTATATTTATCGTTTCCATCAACACCGGCGCTTATATGACGGAAATCGTCCGTGGCGGTATAATCTCCGTTGACAAGGGACAGTTTGAGGGCGCGTACGCCTTGGGTATGACTCATACGCAGGCTATGTTCCACGTAATAATCCCTCAGGTTATGAAAAATATACTGCCTTCCGTTTCCAACGAGTTTGTTATCAACATAAAGGACACCTCGGTGCTTAACGTAATCGGCGTTGCGGAATTGTTTTATCAGGCGAACAAGATTTTGACAATGAACTTTCAAATCTTTGAAACCTATCTTATCGTTTGCGTAATCTATTTTATTATGACTTTTACCATAACCCGACTTTTGCGCCTTGCGGAAAAGAAACTTATGGGCAACAAAAACTATACCATTTGCGGATCGCAAAGTGATCCCAGGGCTGAAATTCGCCCCAAAAAGGGGGAAAACTGATATGGAAAAAATTCTAGAAATCAAGGGTTTGAAAAAGTCCTTCGGCGACCATCAAGTGTTGAAAGATATCTCTCTTTCTGTGGAAAAGGGAGAGATTATCTCCATAATCGGCTCCTCGGGTTCGGGCAAAAGCACCTTGCTCCGCTGTATCAACCTTCTTGAAGAGCCAAGCGGTGGCGAAATCCTTTTTAAGGGGGATAACGTTTGCCATAAAAAGTTTGACTTGCGTGCTTTTAGATCAAAAGTTTGTATGGTTTTTCAACAGTTTAACCTTTTTGAAAATATGTCCGCTTTGGAAAACTGCATCCGTCCTCAAACCGTTGTACTAAAAAGAAAGAGAGCGGAGGCAAAACAAATCGCCTTAGAAAATCTTGAAAAGGTTGGTATGACCGCCTATCAAAATGCAAAGCCTTCCCAACTTTCAGGTGGACAAAAACAGCGTGTTGCCATCGCTCGCGCCTTGTCCATAAACCCCGAAGTTATCCTTTTTGACGAGCCTACCTCGGCCCTAGATCCCGAAATGGTTGGCGAAGTTTTGGACTCGATCAAGGCTTTGGCACAAAGCGGTTTGACTATGCTTGTGGTAACCCACGAAATGGACTTTGCAAGGGAAATTTCTACCCGTGTAATCTTTATGGACGAAGGTTACGTCGTTGAAGAAGGCGAGCCTGAAAACTTGTTTACACAACCAAAAGAAGAACGTACTCAAAGTTTTTTGGCAAGATATTTGTCTTAAAATTAATCCTCTTATTCATTGTTTTTTACCCCCATTCCAAAATTGAGTGAAAGCCCCCTCTTTCACACAATTTTTCCTTTTTGCCGTTATTCGTACCATAAACTAGGGGTTAACCTTCCCAGGAGATAAACCCTTTCCAGGAGATTCTTCGGGCTATTCAAGCCCTCTGAATGACATGCTTCGGGTTTTTTCAAACCCTCTGAATGACAATAGAGAAAATTACCGTCATCTCGAGCGAAGTCGAGAGATCCCCTAACTTGTGGTACGAACAGCGGTGTCTTTCCATGAGATAAACCCTTTCCATGAGTTTCTTCGGGCATTGAATGCCCTCTGAATGACATGCTTCGCCTTCGGCTCTGAATGACAGTGTGGGTACTTGACAAGCGGTAGTACTGCTTCGCCTTAGGG
>JAEDHM010000103.1 GCA_016296985.1 Clostridia bacterium | reverse complement strand
TACTAACTGGGCTTGTTACTTGTGTAGTATAACAAAGTAATTTCAGTTTAGCAAGTATTTTAATAAAAAAAGTTGAATTTTTTGTATAAAAACTAAAAAATAAATTGTAAACAAAAAAATCCGCCGTTTCCGACGGATTCTTTTGTTTGATTTGGTTATTTGTTGTTTTGTTCAACAGATACTGCCAAAGCAACGGTTGCGCCTACCATGGGGTTGTTTCCCATACCGATCAAGCCCATCATTTCAACGTGAGCAGGAACAGAAGAAGAACCTGCGAATTGAGCATCGCCATGCATACGTCCCATAGTGTCGGTCATACCATAACTTGCGGGACCTGCGGCCATATTATCGGGGTGCAAGGTACGACCTGTACCACCACCGCTTGCAACGGAGAAATATTTCTTTCCGTTTTCGGTACACCACTTTTTGTAAGTACCTGCAACGGGATGCTGGAATCTGGTGGGGTTGGTACTGTTTCCGGTGATGGAAACGTCAACGTGTTCGTGACGCATAATTGCAACGCCTTCGTTGACGTCGTTTGCGCCAAAGCATCTTACCTTTGCGCGATCGCCGGTGCTGTAAGGAGTTTCGCTTACGATTGTCAATTCATCAGTATATTGATTGTACTCAGTTTGAACGTAGGTGAAACCATTGATACGGCTGATGATATAAGCAGCGTCCTTTCCTAAACCATTGAGGATTACGGCGAGGGGATTGGTTCTTACCTTGTTTGCCTTAAGGGCGATACCGATTGCGCCTTCAGCTGCTGCGAAGGATTCGTGTCCTGCCAAGAAAGCAAAGCACTTTGTTTCTTCTCTCAACAACATTGCGCCCAAGTTACCATGGCCTAAACCAACTTTACGGTTGTCAGCAACTGAGCCGGGGATACAGAAAGATTGTAAACCTACGCCGATTGCTTCGGCTGCGTCAGCTGCCTTTTTGCAATTTCTTTTGATAGCGATAGCAACACCAACGGTGTAAGCCCAAACTGCGTTTTCAAAAGCAATGGGTTGAACGCCTCTTACGATTGCGTCAACGTCGATTCCCTTAGCAAGGCAAATTTCTCTTGCTTCTTCTAAGGATGCGATACCGTTTTCGGCAAGACATTTGTTGATTTGATTTATTCTTCTATCATAACTTTCGAAAGTAATGCTCATATCTCTACCTCCTACTCTTTACGGGGATTGACGAACTTAACGCCGTCAGCAAAACGTCCGTAAGTACCTGTAAACTTTTTAACAGCTTCGTTTGCGTCCATACCGCCGTTGATAGCAGCAAGCATTTGACCGAGTCTGATAAATTCGTAACCGATAACTTCGTTGTTTTCGTCAAGGGCCATGCGGGTAATGTAACCTTCAGCCATTTCCAAATATCTTACGCCCTTTGCTTCGGTTGCGTACATAGTACCAACTTGAGAACGTAAACCTTTGCCCAAATCTTCTAAACCTGCGCCGATAGGCAAACCGTCGTCGGAGAAAGCGGATTGGGTACGGCCATAAACGATTTGCAAGAACAACTCTCTCATTGCGGTGTTGATTGCATCGCAAACGAGGTCGGTATTCAATGCTTCGAGAATGGTTTTTCCGGTCAAAATTTCAGCAGCCATAGCAGCAGAGTGAGTCATGCCTGAACAACCGATAGTTTCAACCAAAGCTTCTCTGATAATACCACCCTTTACGTTGAGGGTAAGCTTGCAAGCGCCTTGTTGAGGAGCGCACCAGCCGATACCGTGGGTTAAACCATTGATATCTTTAATTTCTTTTGCTTGAACCCATTTTCCTTCTTCGGGAATAGGGGCAGGTCCGTGGTTAGGGCCTTTTTTAATGCAGACCATTTCGTTGACTTCGCGTGAAAATTGCACAGTCTTTACCTCCAAAAAAAGTTCATATTGATTTTATCACATTAAGCCTCTTTTACGCAAGTCAAAAACCAAATATTTTACATATTTTGGAATACGCCCTTTAAAAAAGGGCAATAACAAAAGTAAATCAAAAGGACATACAATGAATTAGGAGTAAATATGACTGTAAAAAGGGGAGAAATTTATTATGCTGATCTAAGTCCCGTGGTGGGGAGTGAGCAAGGGGGCGTACGCCCTGTTCTTGTGGTGCAAAATGATATAGGAAACAAATATAGCCCTACCATAATCGCGGCAGCTGTTACAAGTCAAGTTGCAAAAACTCGACTGCCTACTCATATTTCACTACAGGGGGTAAATTGCGGACTACCCAAGGATTCGGTAGTTTTGTTGGAACAAATTAGAACCTTAGATAAACGGCGTCTGAGAGAAAAAATTGGAGAACTTTCCTTTGACATGATGCAAAAGGTAAACGATGGATTATTAATAAGTTTAGGTTTTTTCACAGAATAAGTATTTAGGCGGAGTCATCCGCCATTTTTTATATTTGCTATTGATTTTTAGTTTAGTCTAGTTTATAATATATTCAATATTATACTATGGAGGCTTTAATGGTAGAATATACAATCAAAGACTTGCTCAAAGCCGCAGTTCACAACAAAGCGTCGGACTTGCATATTACCGTAAAATCTCAACCGGTATTACGTATAGCCGGCAGTTTTAAGTATTTCCCCGGACCGGCACTTACTCCCGAAGATACTGAAAAAATGGTAAGAGGTATTCTCAATGCCGATCAATTTGCAAAGTTGCAAAAACAAGGTGAAGTGGATATTTGTATTCAGTTGGGTACAAACCGTTTCCGTGTAAACGCCTTTTCCCAAAAAGGTTTTTATGCAGCGGCAATCCGTACTATAAATAGCCGTATTCCTGACTTTCACGAACTAGGCTTGCCCGAAGTCGTGCGTGGTTTGTGCTATAAAACCAGAGGCTTAATTTTGGTAACAGGACCTACAGGTAGCGGTAAATCCACGACGTTGGCTTCAATGATAAACCATATTAACCAAAAGAGAAACGCCCACATCATCACTCTTGAAGACCCTATTGAATATTATCACGAACACGTAAAGTGTATAGTAAACCAACGTGAAGTTGGAAGTGATACTCGTTCATTTGCTACTGCCTTGAGAGCTTCTCTTCGTCAGGACCCCGACGTTATTCAAGTAGGCGAAATGCGTGACTTAGAAACTATATCAACTGCAATCACCGCAGCTGAAACAGGCCACTTGGTTATGTCTACTTTGCATACCATAGGCGCCGCAAATACGGTTGACCGTATGGTTGACGTTTTTCCAAGTTATCAGCAACAACAGGTAAGATTCCAGTTGAGTAACGTTTTACAAGCGGTTATTTCTCAACAGCTTCTTCCTCGAAAGGACGGCTCGGGACGTTGCGCTGCATTGGAAGTAATGTTACAACATTCATCCATTAACGCTCTTATAAGAGAAGGCAAAACTCACCAAATCAACAATACCATTTCTACAAACAGGGGAATGGGTATGAAATTGATGGACGACGCTTTGGCCGATCTTGTAAAAACCGATATGGTTACATACGATGAAGCGTTTATGAGATGCGTTGATCCCGTTTACTTCAAACGGGCTACACAAGGATAAGGAGGTTTTATGAAAAGATTTATTAAGTTATCCGTTGTGTTCGTTTTGTTGGTTGCTATTACGCTTTCTCTTGTTGCATGCGGTGATAAAACCGTTTATTACACCGATATGACAGGGAATTGGGAATTTACTCTTGACGAAAATGGAAAAGCAACCTTAACGGGATACAAAGGTCAAAGCGAAAACGTTGTTATTCCTGCAAGTGTAAATCATGCTGATGGAACTGCTCACGACGTTTTGTGGCTCGCTGACGGTTTGTTTGTTGCTTATACTGACAAGGGCATCTATGCTGAAAACAAGCTTGTAAAAACTGTTACCTTTGATGCAAACTGTTTGGTAGAAGAAATTCCTTTCCGTACCTTTTATATGTGCACCGCATTGGAAAGCGTTTCCTTTAATAATGAAATGAAAAGCATAAAAGATTTTGCTTTTTACGGTTGTTCTTCTCTTGAAAGTATCACGATTACTCAACAGATTTCCTCTTTGGGCGCTTATACCTTCTTAAGATGCACTGCTTTAAAGGACGTATATATTTATTCGGATTTTGTACATGGGACAAAAGAGTTGAATATTCCAAAAATCGGTGATAGATGTTTCTTCCTTATTGACGATGCTAAAAAGGACGACAGTCAATATTACGTTTCCAAAGACTTGAAGATTCACGTAAAAGACGTATCGGCTTATTCTGAAAGCATTATCAACGAACATAAAAAAGAGACCAAGTCTCAAGATTATAAGTACTGGAATTATTACAATTCCGGCGACAACAATAGGCTTGTGCCTTTGGCTTAGGAGGATAGAATATGGATGCGAACGTTATTTCTACCGGATCCGCTGCGCCCGGAGCCGCACAGGCTTTAAAAACCTATTCTTCAAAAGAAAGAGTTGCATATTTGATTGGTCTTGCGGGACAAAACGTTATTTATAATATTGTTGGCGCTTGCTTGATGTACTATTTGCAATTTACTCTTTTAATCCCTGCGATGACCGTAAGTATAATTTTTACTGTTGCGCGCGTTTGGGATGCTTTCAACGATCCCATTATGGGCACTTTGGTTGACAGAACAAGAACGAAACATGGAAAATGTATTCCCTATTTGCGTGCTGTTCCTATTCCCATAATGATAATTACCATTTTGTGTTTTACCAACTTTGGTTTTTATGGCGAAAGTTCTACAATGGACGGTCTTATCGTTGGTTGGGCAGCGTTTACGTATATCCTTTGGGGTATGACTTACACCATTGGCGATATTCCTTTGTGGGGTGTTACCGCCTTAATGACTGAGGTTGAAGAGCATAGAACAAAGTTACTTTCACTTTCAAGAATTTTTGCAGGTATAGGTGGCGGTGTTGTAATGCTTGCTATGCAATCAGTTGCATTAGGGATTGGCAATATGCTCTCGCAAAACGGAG
>JAEDHM010000102.1 GCA_016296985.1 Clostridia bacterium | reverse complement strand
ATATACAGCTCCAATGGAGCTGATGAGATACACGCTAAAGCGTGATGATATACCAAACCTGCGGTTTGGATAAAAAAAGTCGTATCCTATTGATACGACTTTTTTGGAGCGGAAGACGGGAATCGGACCCGCGAAAACCGGCTTGGGAAGCCGGCGCTCTACCATTAAGCGACTTCCGCATACGTACATTTTTATTGTAAGATATAAACTTCTTGTTGTCAAGGGTTTGAAAACCTTGCCTTGATGATTTTTGTCATTTACTGTCCAATATGTTCACTCACAAGGAATTTGTAAACAGTAGATTTTTTTCATTACAGTGTGGTATAATAAAAATCTGCCACGACGCCTATTGTGGTAAGTATGATAAAAAATTATAAGGTGAATTATGGATTACGCACTACAATTATCAAAAGAATTTTCCTTACAGCAAGTTCATTGCGCAAATATCATCAATTTGATAAACGAAGGAAACACCATTCCCTTTATTGCTCGTTATCGTAAAGAAATGACCGGCTCTTGCGACGACCAAGTTTTGAGAGAATTTGCCGACAGACTTACCTATCTCGTCAACTTGGATGCAAGAAAAGCAGAAGTTGAAAAGTCCATAACCGATCAAGGAAAATGGACGGACGAGATTAAAACTGCCCTTGAAAAGGCATTGACCTTGGCGGAAGTAGAAGATATCTATCGTCCCTACAAGCAAAAGAAAAAAACAAGGGCAAGCGTAGCCATTGAAAAGGGACTTTTGCCCCTTGCCGAGGCTCTTATCCTCGAGCCTTCCTCAAACCCCGAAGATTTGGCGATAACCTACGTCAACACCGACCTTGGCGTTGAAACGGTAAAAGACGCCCTTGACGGCGCATCTGACATAATCGCCGAAAAGGTTTCCGACGATGCCGAATTGCGCAAGGCCTTGCGTGAACTGTTTTTGGAAAAAGGCGAAATTGAAACAAAGGGCGTTGACCCCAAGAAAATGGACGTTTACGAAATGTACGTCGAATACAAGGAAAGCGTTGCGACAATCCCTGCCCACCGTATATTGGCTATAAACCGTGGCGAAAAGGAAGACTTTTTGAAAGTTTCTATCTCCGTTCCCGAAGAAACGGCCCTTGCCATAATCAACAAAAAATACGTCAAAAGACTTTATCAAAGTTCTTTGTTGATCAAAACCGCTTGCGCCGACGGATATAAAAGATTGATTTCTCCCTCACTTGAAAGAGAGGTGCGCGCAACCCTTACCGAAAGGGCAGAAGAACAATCAATCAAAATGTTCGAACTCAACCTCAAACCTTTGCTTATGCAACCCCCTTTGCGTGGAAAGGTAGTTTTGGCTTTAGACCCTGCTTACAGGACTGGATGCAAGGTTGCGGTTTTAAGTCCTAACGGCGACGTTTTGGCTCGTGGTGTAGTATATCCTACGCCTCCTCAAAACCAAATCGAAGATGCGACCATCCGTCTTTTGAAGGCAATCGACAAATACAAGGTTGACGTTATTGCAATCGGAAACGGTACCGCAAGCAAGGAAACGGAAATTTTCGTTGCCGGACTTATCAAAAAAGCCTCTCGTAGCGTATCCTACACGATGGTAAACGAGGCAGGCGCATCGGTATATTCCGCAAGCAAACTCGGCGCCGAGGAATTCCCCGATTACGACGTAACCCAACGAAGCGCAATCTCTATTGGCCGTCGTTTGCAAGACCCTCTTGCCGAGCTTATCAAAATCGACGTAAAGAGCATTGGCGTAGGACAATATCAACACGATATGCCTCAAAAACGTTTGACCGAGGTTTTGGAAGGTGTGGTAGAAGACTGCGTAAACAAGGTAGGTGTAGAACTTAACACCGCAAGTTACAGCCTTTTGACCTACGTTTCGGGCTTAAACAAGACTATTGCTAAAAATATCGTAGAATACCGTACAAACAATCCCTTCAAAAATCGCGCTCAACTTTTGAAAGTACCCAAGCTGGGAGCAAAGGCATACGAGCAATGCGCAGGTTTCTTGCGTATCCGTGACGGCGAGGACGTTTTGGACAACACCGGCGTACACCCCGAATCCTACGATGCTACCAAAGCCTTGTTGAAAGAGTTTGGATATACAAAAGAAGACGTTGAAAAGGGAAGACTTTCCGACTTAAAAGCAAAGGTGGAAAATTACGGAGTAAAAAAACTTGCGGAAAAACTTGGAATAGGCGCGCCCACCTTGGTGGATATCGTAACCGAATTGATGAAACCCGGCAGAGACGTCCGTGATACCCTTCCTCCTCCCGTTTTAAGACAAGACCTTTTGGATATTTCCTCTTTAAAGCCGGGAATGGAACTTACGGGAACTGTAAGAAACGTCATAGACTTCGGCGTTTTCGTGGATATCGGCGTTCACCAAGACGGACTTGTACACATCTCTCAAATTACAAATAAGTATATAAAACATCCCTCCGAAGTATTGAAGGTAGGAGATCAAGTTACCGTTTGGGTATTGTCCGTTGACGTAGCGAAAAACAAGATTTCCTTGACTATGCTTGGCGAGGGTGGAAACCGTCAAAAGCCTGTACGTGACAACAACACAAGAAAGCGTGACGTTAAACCCGAACCTAAAAAGGAAGAATTGGGCTATGACGACGCTTTGGCAAAGTTGATGTCAATGTACGGACAAAAGAAAAAATAAAAAGCCTTAAAATGAAAAGTCCCGAAAAATCGGGACTTTTTTATTTTACAACTTGATAATTTTGAAACCTGCCGCCCTAATCAAACGGTTGTACACCGCAAGGGAAATTCCCTCTTTATCGGGGCATCTTGCAAAGACCTTTTTCGCCCCGAGTTTGTCCAACTCTCTTAAAGCGGAAAAGAGTTTTTTCGCCTGTGTTGAGTCGTCCTCTTTTTTGCCGTAGGACAAGCACTTGCAAGGTATCTTTTCTTCCTCTCCCTCAAAACATAAAGCATAGGTGAATTGGTCGGAATTTTTTGCAACGTAATTTGCAAAATCTTCCAAGCATCCGTCTAAAATGAAAATATCCGCATCGGGGGAATAGTGTTTGTATTTCAATCCCGGCGACCTTACCGGCTCGCTTGAAGAAAGTTCGTTTACAATCCCTTGTGAAATTTGAATTTCCTTTCCTAAAACCCCTTGAATATCCTCAACGGTAACAAAGCCCGGACGGAGCAAAACAGGTGTTTCGCCTAGTAGAGATAAAACCGTTGACTCAACTCCCTTATCGCAAATGCCACCGTCTAAAACCATAGGGATTTTGCCTTGCATATCTTCAAAAACGTCAAGGGCGGTGGTAGGCGAAGGTTTTCCGCTTATATTTGCCGAGGGGGCTGCAAGGGGAAAACCGCATTTTTCAATAAGGCTTAAAGCAACGGGGTGGGAAGGCATACGCACGCCCACGCTGTCAAGACCGGCGCAAGTGATTGGCGAAATCTTCTCACCCTTTGGCATAACCATGGTAAGAGGACCGGGCCAAAATGCTTTTGCAAGCAAAAGAGCATCTTCAGGTATCTTTGAAACCACGTCCGAAAGCATTTCCATTGAAGAAATATGGCAAATAAGAGGGTTGTCCTGCGGACGGCCCTTTGCCAAAAATATCTTTTCAACCGCGCTACCGTTTCTTGCATCGGCGCCCAAACCATAGACGGTTTCGGTGGGTATTCCCACAACTTCTCCCTCGCTTAAAAGTTTTGAGGCAAGGGAAAGATTTTCAATGTCTGCGCTAAGCAAAAGTGTTTTCATACCCCGTATTATAGCACACTAAAATGGGATAGGGAAATAATTTTCCATAAATCTTGAAATGGACTTTTTGCTATGTTATAATAAAATATCATTGATCGAGGTGGAATTATGGCTAAATTTGTGGGTAAAATATTTTGTAAAATTGCCGAAGGAAACGACGTCGATCGTCTTGCATCCTTCAAGGATGAAGAAAACGTCGTCTATCAAAAGGATATTCCCTACGCCGAAGGTGGCGTACCTCAAAGACTTTTAAATATATACAAGCCGAAAGATGCAGAGGGCAAACTTCCCGTCATCATCGATATTCACGGCGGTGGTTGGTGGTACGGTGATAAAGAGCTCAACCGTTTTTACGATCAATGGCTTGCATCTCAAGGTTTTGCGGTAGTCGGCTTTTCCTATCGTCTTGCCCCTCACGCAACTTTTAATATGCAAGTCGAGGACGTTTTCGCCCTTTTCAACAAGGTGATTGAATTGGCTGACGAGCAAGGGTTTGATCTAAACAACGTCTTCCTAACCGGTGATTCGGCAGGGGGACACCTTGCAAGCGTTGCGATTAATATCTTGCACAATCCAAAACTTAAAGAATTATTTGGTGTAGACAGCAAAATTTCCTTCCGCGCCGTAAACTTTACTTGCGGAGCATTGTACCCCAGTTCAATGATGGTTGCTCCTATGGGGTTATTTTTCCGTGAGGTTTTAGGAAAAGGCTATAAAAAAAGCCCCTATTTCAAGGCTTTCGACTTCGATTCTTCCACCCCCTGCCCTATGGTGCCTTGCACCTTAATAAGCGGAAGTAAGGACTTTTTGAGAAATATGACAAAGCGCGCATTTGCCGAACTACAAGAAAAGGGCGCCGATTGCGAAATGTATTTTACTGAAAAATGCGAAGATGAAAACTATCGCCCCGAGCACGTTTACAATATTCTCTATCCAAAAAACAAAGAAGCGCTTGAGGTAAATGGAAAAATGATAGCCTTCTTCAAAAAACATATGGCGTAAAAAAAGAGACTTTCTTCCAAAATATAAACCACCGAGCAATAGCGTGATACTCTTGATTGAGTATCACGCTAACTCTATTCGCCTTCGGCGAGTTTTATTGCTTCGCAGTGATATTCGCCTTCGGCGAGTTATATTTGCTACGCAAGTTTAGGGCGAATAGAATATCACTGAAGCCACAAGGCTTCAATATCACTGTCGCAGTGCGACAATATCACTCTTTGCGTCAGCAAAGAATATCACTTTATACCAACAGAA
>JAEDHM010000101.1 GCA_016296985.1 Clostridia bacterium | reverse complement strand
ATCTTCTGGATGACCTTGCCGCCGGAGCCGATAACTTCACGGATCTTGTCAGGGTTGATATCAAAGCTGATAATCTTGGGAGCGTACTTAGAAAGTTCTTTTCTAGGTTCGGGCAATACTTCAAGCATTTTGCCCAAAATGTGCAATCTACCCTTTCTTGCTTGCTCTAAAGCGGTACGGAGAATACTTTCGTCAATACCTTTAATTTTGATATCCATTTGGATTGCGGTGATACCCTTTGTAGTACCTGCAACCTTAAAGTCCATGTCGCCGAAGAAGTCTTCGAGACCTTGAATGTCAGACAAAACTACAACTTTATCGCTCTTATCGTCTTTCATAAGACCCATTGCAATACCTGCTACGGGAGCCTTAATAGGTACGCCTGCATCCATCAAAGCCAAGGTGCTACCGCAAATACTTGCTTGAGAAGTGCTACCGTTTGAAGATAAAATTTCGCTTACTGTTCTGATTGCATAGGGGAAATCAGCTTCAGAAGGCAAAACGGGTTCTAATGCTCTTTCTGCCAAAGCGCCGTGACCGATTTCTCTTCTGCCGGGGCTTCTTAAGGGCTTTGCTTCGCCGGTGCTGTAAGGAGGCATATTATAGTGATGCATATATCTCTTGAATACGTCGTCGTCAAGCCCTTCAAGTTTTTGTACTTCACTGATTGTTCCCAAGGTAGCAGTTGTCATAGCTTGAGTTTGTCCACGAGTGAACACACCGCAACCATGAACGCGAGGCAAAACGCCTACTTCACACCAAATGGGACGAATTTCAGTAACTGTTCTACCGTCGGGACGAACGCCTTCGTCAAGGATTCTACGACGAACCTTTTCCTTCTTCATGGCGTAAAGAGTATCGCCGATTTCTCTTTCACAGTCAGGGAAAATTTCAGCGAAATGTTCTTGAACGTCTTTCTCTACAGCCTTTTCTCTTGCTTGTCTTTCTTGACGATCAAAGGAAGCAAAACAATAGTCAAGTTTAGCGCTTGCGTATTCTCTTACTGCGTTTGCGATTTCTTCAGGAACTTGATAGAATTCAACGTCAGTGTTTTTAGCCTTACCGCAATCAGCCTTAATTTCTTCAACGAAAGCAACGATCTTTTTGATTTCTTCGTGACCAAACAAAATAGCGCCGAGCATTTCTTCTTCGGTGATTTCGTTTGCACCGGCTTCAACCATCATGATTGCATCTTTGGTACCGGACAAGGACAAATGAAGTTTGCTTCTGTCTCTTTGAGCGGCATCAGGGTTGATAACGTATTCGCCGTCAACGTAGCCAACAACTACCGAACCGGTAGGACCACCGAAAGGAATATCAGAGATTGAGAGAGCAATAGAGCTTCCCAACATACCCCATACTTCGGGAGGAATATTTGTATCAACGGACAAAGCGGTTGCAACAACTGCTACGTCGTTATAAAAGCCCTTAGGGAACAAAGGTCTGATAGGTCTGTCGATAAGACGAGAAACTAAGATAGCTTTGTCGCTGGGACGTCCTTCTCTTTTCTTGTAACCGCCGGGGATTTTACCAACAGCGTACATTTTTTCTTCAAAGTCTACTCCAAGAGGGAAAAAGTCGATTCCTGCGCGAGGAGCATCAGCCATAGTAACGTTTGTTTGAACAACGGTGTCACCGCATCTGATCAAACAAGAACCGTTTGCTTGTCCGCAGTAAGCGCCTGTTTCAACGATTACTTCACGGCCACCGATTGTAGTTTTGTAAATTTTTCTTTCCATTTTAACCTCCATATCCAAACTATTTTTCTCTAAATAGCGGACAAATTTTACTAAATTATGTGGCAAATTGCCTGATTTCTTGGGAAAAAACTATAAAATAGGGCGGAAAACCGCCCTACTTTTGTTTTCATTACTTTCTTAAACCCAATTTTGCGATAATCGCTCTGTAACGTTCGATATCTTTGTTTTTAAGATACTTCAACAAATTTCTTCTAGCACCAACCATTTTCAACAAACCTCTTCTACCGTGATTGTCGTTTTTGTGGGTAGCAAGATGCTCGTTCAAAACTTTGATTCTTTCAGTGATTAATGCAATTTGTACTTCGGGAGAACCGGTGTCCCCTTCAGATCTGCCATAAGTTGCAATGATTTCGCTCTTTTCCATTATAAATACCTCCGGAAATTTTAATACGCCCTTTTCCCTGTAATACATTGAGCAATTGTAAAACCGCGAAAAAGGTACTGACTTATTCTAGCAAACAAATTTTAATCCGTCAAGGATTTTTGCCATAATATTTATTATATACTACAATAATTTTATTACACGCAAGAAGTATGATATTTAGGAGAAAAATTCTTTTTTCCTTTGAATATATTCCTCAATTCTTGAAGAATACAAAGAAATATCCTTTGCTTCGGCAAGTCGAGTAATCAAGTTGCCCTCAACTCTTTTGCTTATCGCACCTGCACCTGAAGCATATATGGTATGAGTCTCCTCCATATTATCAACGTTGTAAACGCAAACCTTTCCCGCTTTTGCATAGCCAACGTTTTCAAGTCTGCCAACCGTGTTTTTTTGTCTATACATGTAATAAGGTGAATATCCAGCTTTCAGCAGTGAAGAAACTGCGTATTGGTTTTGCTTCAAAACACACTCAAGATCATCGTTTGTATAGCCTGACTGTGTCAAAATAGAGCCCCGTTTTAATGATAAACTGTGAACTGTAATATTTTCAGGTGACAAGTCGATTGCCATGTCGATTGAGCGTTTAAAGTCATCGAAACTTTCTTGTGGCAAACCTGAAATCAAGTCCATATTTATATCAAAACCGTAATTTCGAGATAACGCATAAGCGGACAAAACACTTGCAGAATCACCCTTTCTACCAATTAATTGCAAAGTTGAATCTTTGAAAGTTTGAGGATTAACGGAAATTCGAGTAACTTTTTTTTCTTTCATTAAAGCTAACACGTCGGAATTAAGGGTATCAGCTCGCCCTGCTTCAACAGTAAACTCTTGTCCTTTAGCATCAATCGCAGTAAGAATTTCTTCCAATAATTTTAAAGGAATTGAAGTAGGCGTACCACCGCCAACGTATATTGATCGAGGTAAACCCTTCATAATTTTCTTTTCCTCTTTGATATCCAAAATCAAAGATTCCACGTACTTTTCAAGCTTACCTTTTACCCTGTCAACTACGTCGCAAATAAAGGAACAGTACGAGCATCTTGTAGGACAAAAAGGTATATTGATAAAGGAATCAAAGCGGTTTGTTTCCTTTCCGTAAACATCGCTTTGGGTTCGAACTACCCTTTCGATCAAATTCGCTTTTTCTTCGGAAACATCGAAGAAATTGCACAAAGTAGAAAGCGGATTTTTTTCCTCAAGTTGAAGATCGTAATACATTTTCGTAGGTCTAATTCCGGTCAAACTACCATAAGGTAATTTAACGTTCAAATGATTAGAAATGTAGCGGTATAATCCACTTTTAGAATACCTTTTGTATTCTTTTTTTACCTGAGATTCACTAAGATGATCAACTGAAAAATCAATGGTTACTTCCTTTTCAAACGATGAAGATAATTGTATGCGCCCCAAGGAATCGGCAAAAAATACGGAAATATATTCCTCGCTCTCAGGGTCCAAATCCATATATGGATTAAAGGCTCTAACAATATCTGAAAGTTCGTTTCTCAAACCCTCGTTTGCATTTGTAACAAGTTTAATTTTCATAAAAAATAGGATTATTTTTCACTTCGTATTCTATGGTTGAAGAAGGTTTACAAAGCAAAAATCTTCTATCTCCCAAAGGCATTTCGCCTCTAAGCCTTGTATGTCCATCAAACAGACCGGCATCACCGGGTACAGCCTTTGTAAGACGAATTATGCTTTCTTTCAAAGTGTAAAAATCACCGGTGGGGAAATGAGTTGCGCCATAACTTAGATTAAATAAAGTATCACCGCTGAATAGGTTATTTTCAATCAAATAACACATTCCGTCAATGCTATGCCCCGGGGTATAAAATGTATTAATCTTGACACCGCACAATTCTAAACTTTCACCACCTTCAAGAAGAACGTCTGCAGTATATGGCAAATTTAGTCCGGGATAGTTTCCAAGATTTACCATTGAACAACTTTCAATCAATTCTAAATAACTTTTATGGCATAAAATCTTAGCGCCTTTTTCTTTCAAATATGCCGTGGCACAGTTATGATCAAAATGTGCGTGTGTGAGTAACACGTATTCACATTTTTCACCCAAAAAATCAAAAACAGTATCAAAAGCATCGGGATGAGCGCCCGGGTCAATTACTATAAGTCCCCTGCCTGTAGAAATAACGTAGGTATTTTCAGCAAGAAAAAAACCGCGAAGAGAATATATTTTCATACTTTAGCTTTTCCTCCTTGGCTTTCAATAATAATATTGATTGGACCATCGCAAATGGAATCAATTTTCATATCAGCACCAAAAACTCCGTGTTGCACGTCGAATAAAGGTTTTGAAATCAAATAATCGTACAACCTCTTTCCTTCCTCAAAGGGCATTGCCGTAGTAAAAGAAGGTCTTCTACCTGTAAAAGCATTGGCGTATAAAGTAAAATTAGGTACAGTTAAAACTTCAGCACCTATATCCTTCATTGAAAGATTGAGCTTGCCGGCTTCATCTTCAAATATACGAATTTTCTCAATCCTATCCAAAAGAAGATCAACGTCTTTTTCAGTATCACCACTGAGGAAACCGACGTATACTAAAAGCCCTTTTTCAATTTGAGCAACTATTTTGTTATCAACGTTTACAGATGCGCTTTTAACACGCTGAATTATACATTTCATAAAATCTTTTTCAACCTTTTTACCGTTTGAAGTATTACCGAAGTATTAGAAGCGAATTGCGCTTTGTTATTTATTGCTAAGTCAAAGCCTTCTCTTACCTTGACAATACCCATGTCGTACAATGCGTAAAAATGGGTTATAAAGTCATAAGGTGAAAACTCGTAACCATACTTTTTGCATCTTTCAAAAAGCTCGAAAACGTTGTTTGCTCGGCCTGACATTATAACAAATCTATCGAGATAATCCA
>JAEDHM010000100.1 GCA_016296985.1 Clostridia bacterium | reverse complement strand
CCAAGTCTGCGACTTGGATAAAAAAATATTGCAGAAAACGGTAAGATTTCTGCAATATTTTTTGGTGGAGATGCGGGGACTTGCACCCCGGTCTACCATAGGGCCCACACCACTTTCTACATACTTATTCTGCAATTGATTGTCGTGGGGGTTCGCACACAGACACGCTAACCTTTCCAAGCCGTTAAGTTCCGTTTTTCGCTAACGGCGTTGCGAAACTCGGTTCCTCATCCTAAAATGATGCCAAATTGCCCGTCGATGAGTCTACAAGCATTTGACAGTCGGCGCATTAAGCAGCCAACGCAAAAGATTTGTTGTTGTCGTTTCTTTTGAAACATTTCCGTTTTTACGAAGCCGAGCCTTCGGTATGCTTATAATGCCAACCCATACAGCATCGAATCTAAAACACCCCCATGCCGTGGATTTAGTTTTTATAGTATATACCATTTATTTTGCTTTTGCAACCATTTATTTACCCAAGGATTTAAGGATTCAATTGACAAACTACAAAAACATATATATATTTATAGTATAAACTAAAAGGAGAATTATTATGAAATACATTTGCGAATTATGCGGATACGAATATGACCCAACCCAAGGCGCTCCCGAAATAGGCATCGAGCCCGGTATTCCCTTCGAAGATCTCCCCGACGATTTCGAATGTCCCCTTTGCGGAGTAGGAAAAGAAGCCTTTTACAAAAAGGAAGAATAAAAAATGCGAGTCAACGACTCGCATTTTTTTGTTTTTTAGATTTTATTCAAATTCAACTGACTTAGCCCATTTGATAAAATCGTCTTTATAACCATCGTACAAGTGGCTATAAGTTCCAAATTGCACAAGCCAAAAGGCATCGTCGCTTTTGAATACAACTCCCATATAAGAAAAGTCTACGTTTTGTGAAGGATGTTTTGCCGTCCATTCGAAATAGGTTAGGCCGTCTTTTGTTTGAATACTGGTGCTTAGGTGGTTGTTATTTTTTACAATACGAGCATAATCGGACAGTGTCATACTTTGAGGAGAATAGCCTGCTGCGTTGATAGAATAAAAAGGTTCTTTCAAAGTAATAACAAAGCATCATCGGATGCGTAACAAGCGGTGTATATAGGTTGATTTTGTTCATAAAAATTATAGGGCAAATTTATTGAAAGACCGTCTTCCGAAAAGGTTTTCCCGGTATTTCCCAAGCCGAAAGCCAAACCAAAGGCGAGGACGAAACCGATTACAAAACCGCAAACGTTGAATATCCAACCTCTTTTGACCACTTTATCTCGATTGGCGCGAGATTCACTTCCAACGTCGCCGTCAAAATAGAAAGCGGAAACTCCGTTGCGGAGAAAACGAACCCTGCCCGTAACGAAATAATCTTCTTCACCTGGACCAATATGGATATAGTCGTTGCTTAGACCCCTTGTCATTTTGCCTGCGATAGCAAAAATTCTAACAGGTTCGGTAGGTATCTCAAAAGTTTTTTCTTCGCCGTCCTTTAGGGTGCCAAGCAATCTGCAGGAAAAATTATTTATTTTAAGTTGTGGATTTGCAGGATCTTCAATATAAATTTTTATTTTGCCAAGTTTTCCAATCCAAGCGGAAAGCCTTTTTATGGTAAGATTTCTCATATCTCTCCCTCCCTTTTTTCAATATATCACAATCAAAAAAAAGTTGTCAATAGGGGATATAAAAGTAGGAAAATTTGTTTGAAAAAATTGACGTTATCACCGCTGTTTTCCCTAAGAATATTCAAATAATTTTAACTAAATTCGGCTATTCTCCGATAAAAATTTTACATTTAATTTTAGGTATTGAAAAGGTTAAATTATTATGGTATAATTTATATACTAAAAAGAGAGGTACTTTTTATGGATATTAAAGATATTTTAAGTAAATGCGACCACACTTTGCTTGCTCAAACCGCAACTTGGGATGAAATCAAGGCAATTTGCGACGACGGTATGAAATATCACACCGCATCCGTTTGCATCCCCCCAAGTTTTGTTGAAAGGGCAAAAAAATATACCGATGACAAATTGGCTATTTGTACCGTAATCGGTTTCCCCAACGGCTATAACACCACCGCCGTAAAGGTTTTCGAAACAAAGGACGCCATTGAAAAGGGCGCTGACGAAATTGATATGGTTATCAATATCGGTGAATTAAGGGCGAAAAACTACGACTTCGTTCGTGATGAAATAAAGGCAATAAAAGAGGCTTGCGGTGACAAAATTTTGAAAGTTATCATTGAAACTTGCCTTTTGACCGAAGAAGAAAAAATCGTTATGTGTCGTCTTGTAACCGAAGCAGGCGCCGAATATATCAAAACTTCCACAGGTTTCTCCACTGCAGGTGCAACCCGTGAAGATATCGCTTTGTTCGCAAAGCATATCGGTAAAGACGTAAAAATGAAAGCAGCAGGTGGAATTTCTTCCCTTGCTGATGCAGAAGATTTTGTCAACTTGGGCGCATCCCGTTTGGGTACTTCCCGTATCGTCAAAATCGTCAAGGCAAACGAAAATAAATAGGAGGTAAAGTATGCCAATCCCCACCCCACACATTACAGCAAAAGCAGGCGACTTCGCTGAAACCGTCTTAATGCCCGGAGATCCTCTTCGTGCAAAATTTATCGCTGAAACCTTTTTAGAAGATGCAGTTTTAGTAAACAACGTTCGTGGCGTAAACGGTTATACCGGCTATTACAAGGGAAAACGTGTTTCCGTAATGGCATCAGGTATGGGACAACCTTCAATAGGTATTTATTCCTACGAACTTTTCAATTTCTACGGCGTAAAAAACATTATCCGTATCGGCTCTTGCGGAAGCTTCCACAAGGATTTGCACGTTCGTGATATTATCATTGCTTCCGGCGCATGTACCAACGGAAACTATGCAATGCAATACAACTTGCCCGGCACCTTCGCCCCCATTGCCGACTTTGATTTGGTAAGAAGGGCAGCAGAGCTTTGCGAAAAAGCAGGCGTAAACTATAAGGTAGGAAACATCCTTTCTTCCGACACCTTCTACGACGACGGCAACTCGGGTATGGTATGGGCAAAAATGGGTGTATTGGGCGTAGAAATGGAATCCGCGGCTCTCTACTGCAACGCAGCACGCGCAGGAAAATGCGCTTTGTGTATCTGTACCGTAAGTGATTCTTTCCTCTATCCCGAAGAAAACACCACCGCTGAAGAAAGACAAAATTCCTTCACAAAGATGATGGAAATCGCATTGGAGTTAGCATAATATGGCAAAAAGATTTTTTATAATCGTACTTGACAGTTGCGGAATAGGCGAAATGCCTGACGCAAATCTTTGGAACGACCAAGGCTCAAACACCCTAGGTTGTGTAAGAAAGTCAGACGCTTTCAACACACCTAATATGAAAAAGATGGGCTTGTTTAATATCGAAACCGTTGGCGGTGGAGTAGAAAATCCTACCGCTTCCTTTGCTCGCTTGAAAGAGGCGTCAATGGGAAAGGACACCACCATCGGCCATTGGGAAATAGCAGGTATCGTTTCGAAAAATCCTCTTCCCACCTATCCCGAGGGATTCCCTCCCGAGGTTATTGAAGAGTTCGAGCGTCTCACCGGTAGAAAGGTTTTGTGCAATCTTCCCTACTCAGGCACCGAAGTTATCAAGGAATACGGTCAAGAGCATATCGACACCGGCGCCCTTATCGTGTACACCTCGGCGGACAGCGTTTTTCAAATCGCCGCCCACGAAGACTACGTGCCCATTGACGAACTTTATCGCTATTGCGAAATCGCAAGAGAGATGCTTCAAGGAAAACACGGTGTTGGTCGTGTAATCGCAAGACCCTTCAAAGGGGAGTATCCTTTCGTCCGCACCTCAAATCGCCACGACTATTCTCTCCAACCTCAAGGCACCACGATGCTTGACTTGCTGTCAGAAAAAGGACTTGCTACCATTTCTGTTGGCAAGATTTACGACATTTTCGCAGGCAAAAGCGTAAGCGAAAGCAACCGTACCGTAAGCAATGACGACGGCATGGTAAAAACTCTTGAGATTCAAAAGAGAGATTTCGAGGGACTTTGTTTTGTAAACCTTGTTGACTTTGATATGAAGTACGGCCACAGAAACGACGTTGACGGCTATGCTAAAGCATTGACCGACTTTGACAAACAGTTGGGCGAATTTATTCAAGGTATGAAAGAGGACGACGTTTTGATTATTACCGCCGATCACGGTTGTGACCCCTCAACGCCCTCTACCGACCACTCAAGGGAATACGTGCCTATGCTTATCTACGGCGACAAGGTAAAAGCCGGGGTAGATATGAAGACAAGATATTCATTTGCAGACATTTCCGCCACAGTGCTTAAGTATTTCGATATCCCTCAAAAGGATACCGACGGTGAAGAATTTTGGACGACAGTCGCAAAATAAAAGGTGATAATATGGATTATAAATCATTGGTAGAAGAGGCCGTAAAGGCTAGGGAATTTGCCTATACCCCCTATTCGCATTTCCGCGTAGGCGCCGCCCTTGTTGGCAAAAGTGGAAAAATTTATCATGGATGCAACGTTGAAAACGCCGCGTACACTCCCACCAACTGCGCTGAAAGGACTGCATTTTTCAAGGCGGTAAGCGAAGGGGAGAGAGAGTTTAGCGCAATTGCTATCGTAGGCGGTAAGGAGGGCGAGTTGTCACCCCTTGTCGCTCCTTGCGGTGTTTGCCGTCAGGTTATGGCAGAGTTTTGCGACGGTGATTTTATAATCGTTTTGGGAACTCCTGAAAAATATTCGGTGCACAAATTTTCCGACCTACTTCCCTATTCCTTTTCAAAAAAGAATTTAGACTAAAAAACAATGGACAAAAAGCAAAGGTTAAGCCTTTGCTTTTTTGTATTGATAATATTTTATAAATATCTTTTCACAATGCTAGGTCTTGTATGATTAAACATAATGGAATACAACAGCGGTTTATAATTTGTATAACTTGCAAATGATGGTGAAAAGGTGCTAAAATATAAAAGAGTTATCATGGTATTCCATTGTGAGGAAAAGCATTGGAAAATATTTTTTTTCTC
>JAEDHM010000099.1 GCA_016296985.1 Clostridia bacterium | reverse complement strand
CTCACTTATCCTTATTTCACCCAAATTGCTAAGCAATTAAGCAACCAAACGTCCGTCTTTCTCGATCCACACTCCACCTCCCACTTTTCTCTCCTTTTATCTTTTATCTCCCCTTATTTCTATTTATCGTTGTTATAGTATGTTATATCTAGATTTTTATCCTTCTTTTTTTTGATATAGGGAATTTATACTTAAATATATCCGACAACAAAAAAAAAGCGGTAGTTTGGAAAACTCCGCTTTTCTTCTTAAAATAGATTTTTTATTACATTTTTTCGGGTACCTTAATTCCCAAAAGCCCAAAGCCGTTTTTGATAACGGTGCGCACCGCCGAAGTGAGGGCAAGACGTGCCTCTTTCACACCTTCGGGAGCGTTTAGGATGCGGTTTTCAAAATAGAACTTGTTGAAAAGTCCGCAAATATTGAGTACCGAGCGAGTAACAAGATAGGGCTCGAATTTTTCCGCCGATTCCTTAACTGCTTTTTTGTATTCACTTAAAGCGCGGACAAGCTCTTTCGAGTTGTCGTCGTCTAAAACACTGTAATCGCCCTTTGAAAAATCCACGTCCTCACCTGCGCGAGCAAGCAAGCTTGAACATCTTGCGTAGGTATATTGAACGTAGGGGCAGGTTTCTCCCTCGAAGTTTAAAACCTTGTCATAACTGAAAACGATATCCTTAATTCTACCGTTTACCAAAGCGGAGAATACAACGCTTCCCACGCCGACCATTTCGGCAACCTCTTCCTTGTTTGCAAGGGTGGGGTTTTTCTCTTCAACGATAGACCTTGCCTTGTCCACCGCCTTGTTGATAACGTCTTCAAGATATACCACGTTGCCCGATCTTGTGGACATAGAGCCTTCTTCCAAAGACACCATACCAAAGGAAACGTGATGCATATCCTTTGCCCAAGGCTCGCCGGCAAGCTCGAGCACCTTAAAGAACTGCTTGAAATGGAGATTTTGTTGATAGGCAACTACGTAAAGGCACTTGTAGAAGTTGTAGGTAGCCTTGCGGTAATAAGCCGCCGCCAAATCACGGGTAGCGTAAAGGGTAGCGCCGTCCTTTTTGACAAGCAAACAAGGGGGCATATCCTCAAATTCAACCACTTGCGCGCCCTCGCTTTCTTTAAGCAAACCCTTGTCCTTCAAGCGGTCAAGTACGGGAGCCATTTTGTCATTGTAGAAAGCCTCGCCGTTATAACTGTCAAAAGGTACTTCAAGTCTGTCAAACACACGGTTTACCTCTTTCAAAGTAACTTCCTTAAACCAGTTGTAAAGCTGGATTGCCTCGCTGTCGCCGTCCTCGATTTTCTTAAACCAAGCCCTTGCCTCGTCGTCCAAAGCAGGGTTGATTTCAGCCTCTTGGTGGTATTTAACGTAGATTTCATGCAAAGCCTTTACGCCGTTTGCGTCAATCTTGTCCTTGTCGCCCCAAAGCTTGAAAGCAACGATCATTTTACCAAACTGAGTACCCCAGTCGCCCAAGTGGTTTATACCAACCACGTCATAGCCCAAAGCCTTGTGGATACGGTATAAAGCGGCGCCGATAACGGTGGTGGAAAGGTGACCCATGTGCAAGGGTTTGCAAATGTTTACCGAACTGTAGTCGATACAAATGGTTTTTCCCTCTCCCTCGGTAGAGCAACCGTATTTATCCTTTTGCTCCAAAACCTCTTCGATAACCAACTTTGCGGAAGATGATGCGGAAAATTTGAAATTCAAATATCCGCTTACCGCCTTAATATCGCTTATAAAGGAAGGCTTTTCAATCTTTGTTGCCAACTCCTCGGCAATAGCCACGGGGTTTTTCCTAAAAGCCTTTGCCAAGCGGAAACAAGGCATACAAATATCGCCCAAGGATATATCTTTGGGGGGAACAAGCAAATTTTCAATTTCACTTTCACTCAAGCCTTCGCCAACGGCAAGGGCAATAAGTTTTGATATCTCTTTTTCGTACATAATCTCTCCTAAACGTTGAATCTAAACAAAACTACGTCGCCGTCCTTCATGACGTATTCTTTACCTTCGCTTCTGTAAAGACCTTTTTCCTTTGCAGCGGCAATACTTCCGCAAGCGACCAAATCCTCGTAAGTTACGATTTCGGCGCGGATAAAGCCTTTTTCAAAGTCGCTGTGAATCTTTCCTGCAGCGCCGGGAGCCTTAGTGCCTTTTACAATGGTCCAAGCCCTTGTTTCCTTTTCGCCGGCGGTGAGATAGCTGATAAGTCCCAAGGTGTGATAACCAACGGTTATCAATCTTTCAAGACCGCTTTCATGAATACCGTATTCCTCGGCGAAGATTGCCCTGTCTTCTTCCTCCAAAACCGCAAGTTCTTCCTCAACCTTTGCGCAAAGGGAGATAACCTCGGCATTTTCCTTTTCAGCCAAAGCCTTGACTGCCAAAACGTGGCGATTGTCCTCTTTTCCCAAATCGCCTTCGCCAATGTTGGCAACGTAAATTACCGGCTTGTCGGTGAGAAGGAACATATCCTTTACAAGAGCCTTTTCTTCCTCGCTCAAATCGGCGCGACGAATAGGGGTTCCCTTTTCAAGGGTAGCGTAAATGTTTTCAATAAGGACGATTTCTTCCTTAAGTTTTTTATCCCCGTTTTTGGCTTGGTTTTTCACCTTGTTAAGCCTTTTTTCCACCGCTTCCATATCCGCAAAAATCAATTCCAATTCAATGGTTTCGATATCAGCGATAGGATCAACCTTGTTGGCAACGTGGGTAACGTTGTCGTCTTCAAAACAGCGTACCACGTGGGCAATAGCATCCACCTCACGGATATGGGACAAAAACTTGTTGCCAAGACCTTCGCCCTTTGACGCGCCCTTGACAAGACCTGCGATATCCACAAACTCAAGCACCGCAGGGGTGGTTTTTTGCGAGTTGTACATCTTTGTCAAAACGTCAAGACGTTTGTCGGGTACGGCGACGACGCCTACGTTAGGCTCAATGGTGCAGAAAGGATAGTTTGCGCATTCTGCCCCGGCTTTTGTGATTGCATTAAATAAAGTTGACTTTCCCACGTTGGGTAAACCTACTACGCCAAGTTTCATTTTTATCTCCTTTTTCCGCTTGATTATAGCACAGCAAAAGATTTTATACAAGTATAATGGGGCATTTTACCGCATAGAGAATATTATGGAAAGTTTTTGGAAAAATCTTTTGCAAGGCGTCCTCTTGGGTATCACCCAAGGTTTGACCGAATTTCTCCCTATCTCCTCAAGCGGACATTTGATTTTAATAGAGCGTTTAGGCGGTATAAAACCCTCTCTTTTTCTCAACCTTACCCTTCATCTCGGCACCCTTTTGGCGGTGGTGATTTTAATGCGAAAAAGTCTGTGGCAGGTAATAAGGCACCCTTTCTCACCTCAAAGCGGATTTTTGTTTTTCGCCACTCTTCCCACCGTCTTTATCGCCTTTTTATTCCTATTTTTCGGAAAGGAATTTTTAGACGGAAAATATTTACCAATAGGCTTTTTTGCAACCTCGGTTTTGCTTTTTTCTTCCTTTTTAACAAGCTACAAAAAAGAGCCAAAACCCCTTTTTCTATCTTCAACAAAAATGGGAAAATCCGCCCTTTTCAAGGCGCTTGCAACGGGGATTATGCAGGGCTTTGCCACTCTCCCGGGTTTAAGTCGAAGCGGTAGTACCATTTCCACAATGGAAATGATGGGGATAGAAAAAAAGGAAGCGACAACCTTTTCTTTTCTTCTTTCCCTTCCCATAATCTTAGGCGGAACGGTGATGGAATTGCTTACCATTCAAGGGGGCGAAAGCTTTGCTATCGAAACCCTTTTAAGCGGTTTTATCACTTCCTTTATATTCGGTTTTTTATCCTTGAAATTTATGCTTAGGCTTTTGTCGAAAGGGAATATCCCCTTCGCCTTGTACACTTTATCCCTTGGCATAATTTCCTTTTTTATTTAGCGTTTTTTCTTTTCCTTCGACTTTTTGTCGTTGATGATTTGCATTTCCTTTGCGGTAATGGTTTTGCAACCGTTTTCATTTGCCCAATCAACGCAACCTTGCAAGACGAGTTTAAGGAAAACACGAGGCACTTTTACCAACATTCCCAAGGCGTCGTCGGTAAACTTTACCTCGGTATTAAGTCTGTCTGCCGCATAGCGTACCGATTTGTTAAGCCCCCCATACTGTCATTCAGAGCCGAAGGCGAAGAATCTCCTGGAAAGGACACCGCTTTGTTAAGCACCCCCTCATACTGTCATTCAGAGCGTAGCGAAGCATGTCATTCAGAGGGCATATAATGCCCGAAGAAACTCCTGGGAAGGGTTTATCTCCTGGAAAGGCACCGCTATTCTTACCACAAGCAAGGAGATCTCTCGACTACGCTCGAGATGACTGTGCTCTTTATTCTGTCATTCAGAGCGAAGCGTGGAATCTCCTGGAAAGGACACCGATTTGTGGTGAAGTTTGCGTTGAATTACAGTTTAGTTAAAGAATCTTTACTTATTGTGTATTTTTTGCTAAAATTCTTTTATGGGTACTGGATTCTATTAGATGATTCGATAATTTATAAAAAGTAATTTTCAAAGAGAAGACAAATCAAATTAGCAGAAATGAATAAAGTTGAACTAAAAACAATACCAGCACTTATTTTAGGAACTTATAAAAGTAAAGCATATATCATACATTCAAATGATAAAAAAATTGTTATTTTACTTAAAAAAAGTAAAAATTATTCTGAATTGAGTTCTGAATTAATTAAATTTACTACTTATTAAGAATGGTGGATAGAAAGTATGCGCAGATATTTATATTCTAATTTATTAAAAATAATATTTGGTTCATTATTGATAATTACTTTTATACCTTCATTGGTTTACTTTGTTTGTTCTTTATTAATTGATAAAAGTATAGATATAACAAGTTTGATAATAATTATTTCTTGTTTGTTATTGTGGCTTTTCCTTAATCTGATAATATTCATATTAAACAAGAAAGCAAATAATAGTATTCTTTTTGAAGAAGAAAAAATGTTATATAAAAATAGAACTTTATATTCTAATGATGTAAGCATTAAGTATTTTAAATTTCACATATCAGTTATTGAACCAAGTTTAGTAATTCCCAAAATACATATA
>JAEDHM010000009.1 GCA_016296985.1 Clostridia bacterium | reverse complement strand
GGGGGAAGATATACCGTATTTAATCTTGATAAAGAGAATAACACTTTCGGCTTGAAGGACATGAGAGGAGAGGAACTGAAACTTGTGGATTTTGGTACTATGGTTACCTCGCTTTATCTCAAGTTTGTAAAGGAAAAAACGGTTTGCGCTTTGTGGGAAACACCCGTCCTTGATATGGGATATCCCTATAGGACTAAAGGACTGTCAGGGCTTGTATTTGTCTTGGATAAGGATAAAGGGGGAAGTTTGACCTTTGGCTATGAGACGGCGACGAGAAAGACTTCGGGCGAGCGAGAAATAGGGGGTTTTGATTTTGAAAGGCTTGACTTTAATCGGTTTAGTTTTTCCTCAAATTTTACCGCAACCCTTGCAGTGCCTATGAAGGTGCGGAGTTTTGAAAATATAAAAATATTCTTTTCATCAAATACGCCTACTCCCTGCGCCGTAGAGAAAATTATTATGAAATATAAAGTTAAAGGCTTTTCACGAGGTCTTAATTAAAGGAGGAAATTATGATTAACAAAGTTTCAAAGGAAACGAAAAATAAGATATTAACAAAGTCGGCAAAGGGTTTGCCAGACAACCCGTCGGCAATGGGTATGAAGCCTGAAGAGATCAAGATGGCTTTTTACGCTCCCATTACAGATGCAAACAGCGGTCTTATTGGAGAAATCGATAGGGTGGTTGAAGAGGTAAATCAAGCCATTGAAAACCTTGGCGACTTGAAGGATAGTAACAGCTGTAGCGAGGATGAAGTAAAGGATATCGTAGGCGGGATTTTAGAAAAGGGCTATTACAACCGTGAAGAGGTTGACACCCTTCTCGACAACGTTACGCCTGAAGGCGACCTTTATACTAAAACGGAAACCGATCAAGCAATAAAAAATGCGATTGATGAAATGAAGGATTTTGCAGGTATGCCCTTGGGGTTTGCTACCCTTGATATAAACGGTAAACTCAATCAAAATCAATTGCCCGAACACGGGGATATTTATACAAAGGCCGAGTCAGACGAATTGCTTATACAAAAAGCTGACGCAGATTCGGTATATCAAAAAAGCGAAACCTATTCAAAGGAAGAAACCTTCAACAAGGGAGAACTTAAAGCCATCATTCCCAAAATTGAAAGCCTTGTAAAGGTGAAGATTTTTAAAAATATCGAGGTGCAACCCGGGGTTTGGACGGAAAACGACAATGCGGATTATCCTTACCTTGCGAAGATTCCCATTTCGGGGATTACCACCGATGACGTGGTGGACGTCTTGTTTTCAATCGAAGATTCGACAAGCGGTTATTATGCTCCCGTAACCAATACCTATAAGGGTGGAGTAACCATTTACAGAAAGGATATCACCGACAAGGTTCTTACGATTCCTACCATAATGTGTTATTTGCATGCGCCTCAAATTTTGTATCCCATTGAGGTGGGCGACGTGATGCATACCTATCTTTTTAATCCAAGCGGTAAAAACGCAGACGCTATGTACGCTTGGTTTGAAGGGCTTTCTTACAACGAGGTGATGAGATGTCCCATACTTCAAGCGGAAGGGGTTGATATGGTTTACGTGGTCAAGTTTACTGACAACTATTTGCTGGTGGTAGACAATGGTCACGAAGATATCGTGGTTTATTCTCACGTTGCGGACAGTGTAAACGGATATAGCAAGGGGTGGCAAAACCTTGACGCGAATAACGAGGTGCCTATCCCCGACTTGAAAAACGGCTATACCGTAACCTACGTGGATAACAGGGGATATTGGAATACTACCGTTTTAGGAAAAAAGGAATAGGAGGTGAAAAAATGATAGGAAAAACAAATTCAACGACTTCGGTTGGAAACGTTGTTGTGGAAGAAAAGTTTATAATAAATCAAACGGACGCGTTAAAACCCTATCTTGAATGTTTGGAGTATTTTTCAATAGGTATAAACTATTTGGGAAATCCCAGAGTGGTGCGCCTTAGCAACATTGTAAAGAGAGAGTACGATAGCGTTTTGGGGAAATATATACTTAAGGCGGATTATCCTACCGCTATGTTTATGGCCGGGTATGATCCGGTTACTCGCTTTAGGACGGGATGTTTCGCCTATTTGAAAAAGGTCCATTTGCCCCGTGGCGACGACGGGGACCGACACGGTATTCGCCTTCCCGAAAAAATGTTTTACGGGACCCCGGTTGAGGAAATTGATATGGAAATGAGCAGTGAAAAAGGGGATTTTATTTATAGCATAAGCGATTATTGTTTTTATGATACGCCTGAGTTGACTACAAATATCGACTTGTCAATGGTAAGAGAAGTTAGGTCTCACGCCTTTGAAAAATCGGCGGCGCCCATAATCGCTTTGTCACCGGATGCGACAGTTGGTGATTATGCCTTTGCATATAGCAATTTGCAGGTCGATACCCCTTTGCCCGCTCCCGGTGAATATGCGTATGCCGGATGTACCGCATTACCCGAATTCGTTGTGGCAAGGGACTGTAGAAAACCGGGGGTTTTCAAGGATTGTACTCAGCTTAAAAGGGTGTTAATTTCCGCGATAACCTATCAGGCGTGGCAGTTGAATGAAACTACCTTTAAAAATACGCCCATAGGCAGAAAAGAGGAGGGAACGGGAGTTTACGTATGGCAAGGTGGGGATCGCGGAGTATATAACGACTTTTTAGCCTATAACTCTGATCTTGTAAATGCTTACGGTTGGTTGGACATCGATACGTATTACACCATACCCGATGACGATACCTTGGCTTGGTATGAAGATATGGACTTTACGGTTGAGATATCGGAAGAGGAAAGACTTTCTCCCATAATGGGAAAGAGGTATTATTGCAAAAAAATAAGTTGATAAGGAGAGATTATGAAGAAAATTATTATATTGATAACCTTGCTTTTGATTTTAAGTTTTTGTCTTTTCCTTTGCGGATGCAAAAGTGAAGGCGAGGAAAAAGCGACTCCGGCGCAGGAGTATTTTGATAAAAATATCATGCCCTATCTTTCGGTGGCTTTATCCTCGCTAGGCGGTAGTTTGGTTGCCTTAATAAGCCTTGTAAACGCAGTAAAAAAGGTGATAGAAAAACTTAATTTGAAAAAGTCGGAATATGAAAAAGAAAGAGAGGAAGCAAACAAACTTATTGCTGAAATGGAAAAGATGACTGAAACTTTAAACCGCTCGGTGCTTGCCCTTGACAAGACTTCGGCGGAAAATAAGAGGATTTTAGAATCTACCGCAAAATTGCGAAAATCAATGCGATTGGTTTATGCAAACAACCCGAGTCTTGTATCTACGGGGGTTGCAAAAGAGGTGGTAGATTTGCTTGACGAGGGAGGTGGCGAAGGTGAAAAACAAGGTTAAACTTGCCTTTTTGTACGTAGGCAGTTTCTTGATTAGCATCGCTCCGCTTGCGGTAGCGGTGGGAATAAACTTTGGAAGATATACACAAACTACCGCATCATCTTTCTCCTTGTGCTTTGGTGGCGTTATCGCTTGCGTTTTCGCCTTGTTGAAGGCTTTGGGAAAACTTCCCAAAAGCACCAAGCGAGTGTTTACCTACGGCGCTTTGTTTGCGGTTGTGTGCTTGCTCGAGCCCTTGATTTATGACATAAAACTGCTTAGCGGTATGGCCCTTTTGGGCGAAGCCCTTGATACGGTGATATTTATGCCTCTTATTGCTTATAGAAAGAAAAAGAATAGCGAGGACAGGCTTTCCGCTTTGGTGGATAAAAAGACTGAGGAAATCAAGGAATTGCTTGGGGAGGGCAGAGTATAGGAGGCGCTTATGGACGAGATGACGATGGGATCAAAAGTGAAAAACTTTTTTAAGGCAAACAGTTATTGGTTTATCACCTTGCTTGCAGGCCTTGTGTACGTAACCCGAGGTCTTGTTAAAGTAGTTGAAACGGGAAAGTCGGTTTATGAGATTGTGGCGGACAGTATCCTTGCAATTTTGTTTGGCTTTTTTATCGCAAAAACCATGAGTATGCAAGGCTTTTTAAAGGGGGAGCGCGACGAAAGAGTTGTGTTAACCAGACGAAGACACGGTCAAATCGTGGAAGAGATTACACCGTACATAGACCGCCTTGACGACTTTTGCGCTCAAAAAACCGAGGAAACCAAAAGAGAAATACAAAAGAAGATTTTGGCAAAAGCGGGCTTGTGCCTATCCGACCTTGACGCTTTTCTTCAACGGGGGGAAATTCCCCCCTGCGAAAAGAGGTCGTTTAGGGATAAAAAGAGGGCGTTGAGAAAGGCTTCGAAACTGAAGATAACTCCTCTTTTGACGTCCTCACTCACAGGGGATGAAAGCGACCCCGGGGACCCTTTGGCACTTGGAGCGACCAAAAAGGGATTTATGGCAAAGTCGGACTCGAAAAGACTTTTCAGTAAGCTTGCAACCGGTTTGCTATTCGGCTATTACGGAGTGCAAGCCATAACGGATTTTAGCTGGGCGCAGTTGATTTGGACCGCCATTCAAACGGTTATGTTTTTGGTAATGGGCGTGTCTTCCTATATGCAAAGTTATTTCTTTATGACCGACAACTATCGCAATAGGATTATAAGAAAGATGGATTACTTACAAATGTTTAAAAATATGATATCAAAGGAAAAGGGGGAAGAAAATGAGTTATAAAAGTATAAAAGACAAATGGTGGGAGTGGTATAAAAACTTTTACGGGGAAGAGCCTTCTTCTCAAACCGTTTTAGACCCTTCCTCGGCAAAAGGGGAAGAGGGTGAGATAGGAAAGGCTATATTCGACGCCTATTTGCAAAGTCAAGAGATTGAAAAAGAAAGGGCTGAGGGAATTGAAAATCTTGGGCAAAAAAAGGAGTTTGACTATCAAGAGGCAGAAAGGGTTGCAAAAACTCAAAGACAGTTGAGCGACGTTAGCTATCAAAGACTTTTGAAATACCTGCCTACCTATCTGGCAAGCGAGGGATTGAATACCTCGGGACATAGCGAAACCGCCCTTTTGATGGCGGGAAACCAACTTAAAGAAGATTACGGAAAAGCTGAAGAAAATAGGGCGTCCTCACTAAAATCTGCAGATTTATCCCATCAGAGAGGTGTTTCACAACTTGAAAGCGAAAGCCGTGAAAGACAAAGAAAGTTGCTTGAAAGTCTTGTTGCGAAAGAGGAAGGTATATCGAAAGATTATGCTAAAAAGAGGGCGGAAGAAGAGGCGAAAAAGCTTGAGGAGGAAAGATATAACAAAGAGCAAGCTTTGGCGCAAGCAAGCAAAAAGGAGAGCGAAAGCAGAAACCTTTTTACCGCAATCGTAAGCAACCTTTTTGACAAAAACGGGGATATGGTCTTTGATAGCAGGGAAGATTTTTCCTTGTATATCGATGGTTTGAAAGACAAACTCGGAAGTTATTACGAATTACTTAAAGAAATAGGCGACGGAAAGAGCATAGACAAAGAAGAAGACGACGGTTGGGGGGATAATCCCTTGTTTCAAACCGACGACCCTATTTTGAAACAGCTTTATCAATGTAAAACTCTTGAAGATTACAACTATCTAAAAGGGGGACTTACTCCCGCATTGTGGGAGAAATACGAGAAGGATTTTGAAAACTACAAAAGGCTTTATATCCTTCCCGGGTACGAGGACTTGAGAGATTTGCCCGATGCTCCTAAGGAGCCTATTATAAGATAAAATTAAAAGGACTGAGTGATCGAAATTCCTTTAAATTTTGTATTGATTTTTATGAATATGTGTTATAATAAAGGGACATAAACATAAAGGAGCAATTTATGAAAATTTGTGACGATATAAAATATATTGGCGTAAACGATCACTCTGTCGATCTTTTCGAGGGACAATACGTTGTTGAAAACGGAATGGCATACAACTCCTACGTGATTTTGGATGAGAAGATTGCTGTTTTCGATACTGTTGACAAAAGATTTTCTCACGAATGGCTTGACAATCTTGCCGAAGCTTTGGGCGGAAGAAACCCCGATTTTTTGATCGTGCAACATATGGAACCCGACCATTCGGCAAATATAAAAAGCTTTGTTGACGTATATCCCGATGCAAAAATCGTGGCGTCTTCAAAGGCTTTTGTTATGATGGAACAATTTTTCGGCACCGATTTTGCGGATAAGAGAATAGTAGTAGGCGAAGGCGACACCCTTTGTTTGGGAAAGCATACATTGACCTTTGTTACCGCTCCTATGGTACACTGGCCCGAGGTTATCGTAACCTATGATTCACTTTCAAAAACCTTGTTTTCCGCCGACGGCTTTGGAAAATTCGGCGCATTGGACGTAGAAGAAGACTGGGCTTGCGAAGCAAGACGTTATTACTTTGGCATCGTTGGAAAATACGGTGTTCAAGTACAAAACCTTTTGAAAAAGGCAAAAGGATTGGATATTCAACGTATTTGCCCCTTGCACGGTCCTGTGCTTGACAGCAATCTTGGTTATTATCTTGGCCTTTACAACACTTGGTCCTCTTACGGTGTTGAAACCGAGGGCATTATGATCGCTTATACTTCCGTTTACGGAAATACCAAAAAGGCGGTTGAAACTTTGGCGGAAAAACTCCGCGCGAAAGGTTGTCCTAAAGTTGTGGTTGCAGACCTTGCCCGTGAAGATATGGCGGAGTGCGTTGAAGATGCTTTCAGATACGGCAAAATCGTTTTGGCTACCACCACTTATAATGCGGATATATTCCCCTTTATGAGAGAGTTTATCAATCACCTTACCGAAAGGAATTTCCAAAATCGCACCGTTGCCTTTATTGAAAACGGCTCTTGGGCTCCGATGGCAAACAAGGTAATGAAAGGTATGCTTGAAAAGTGCAAAAACTTGACCTATGCCGAAAACAACGTTACCATCAGGTCGGCTGTAAACGATAGCGCATCCTCGCAAATCGAGGCGTTAGCTCAAGAACTTTGCAAAGAGTACATTGCGCAAAACGCAAGCACCGCCGATAAAAACGACTTGTCCGCTTTGTTTAACATTGGATACGGACTTTACGTGGTAACTTGCAACGACGGTAAGAAGGATAACGGTCTTATCGTAAATACCGTTTCTCAAGTAACAAATACGCCTAACCGTATTGCGGTTACTATTAACAAAACAAACTATTCCCACCACGTTATAAAGCAAACGGGAATAATGAACGTAAACTGCTTGGCTACCTCTGCTCCCTTCGCCGTTTTCGAACGCTTTGGTTTCAAGAGTGGTCGCGCCGTTGACAAGTTTGCCGATTGCACTCCCTTGCGCTCGGACAACGGATTGGTATTTTTACCTCGCCACATAAACGCTTTTATGTCCTTGAAGGTAGAAAGCTACGTTGACCTTGACACCCATGGTATGTTTATCTGTAGCGTAACCGAGGCGCGTGTGATTTCCGATTTGGAAACAATGACCTATACCTATTATCAAAAGAACGTAAAACCCAAGCCTCAAACTGAAGGTAAAAAGGGTTGGGTTTGCAAGATTTGCGGATACGTTTACGAGGGCGATCCTCTTCCTGAAGATTATATTTGCCCCTTGTGTAAACACCCTGCAAGCGATTTCGAGCCAATAAAATAGGATTGAAGATTGACAACTTAAAAAGAGTAAGAGAAAGCCTCTTGCTCTTTTTTTATGATAAAAAGAGAGAAGGGAATGGGTGACGTTCTTAGCGGAGAAACTGAAAATACCGCAAAGCGCGAGCATCGCGGTTGACTAGTCAAACGCAAGTATGGGCTTTGCCCAAACCTTTATACAAACAGAAAGAGAGAACAAATCGGTTTATAGCCGAAATGCTCTCTCTTTTCTGTTAGGGATAACACGCTAAGTTCTCCCTTTTTGTTTGAGTTTAAGTAAGACTATACCTTGTTAGGAGGGAGGATCGCCCGTTGATACCGTGGACTCGAGGTCAAGGCCTACGACGTATCTTTCGATAAGGTATTCGAGGTCTTCCATAGTCATAAGGCCCTTGCCTAAGGATACGCTGATATATTGAGCAGGGAAGAGACAATATACTTCGTAGGACATATAATCCTTGAAGTCATCGTAGGTCATCAAGCCATAGGTTGCGATATCTTCTTCCATTGCTTGCTTGTCATAAGCCAAGGTTTCGGGATCATAATCGAAGAAGTTGAACATACCCTTGATACCGCCGGGCATTGAAAGTTTGCCGTCAACGATAAGGTTGAGGTGGTATACCGTGGTAGGACTGTAACAGCCGGTGTATTCTTCGGTAACGAACCAATCAACCAACTGAGTTTGACCTGTTAGGTAGTTTCCGTCTACCACCTTGGTTGTTGCGAAGTAGTGGCCGATATAGTCTTGAGCGTTGAATTCGTCGATATAGACGTAGGTATTAAGCGTCAAGTCGAAGAAACCGTGTTCGTAGATTATCCTTGTAACAGTACCGTCGGAGAAACGGAGATTGATTACACGCCAAGTTCTCCAACCGTCGGAATCAACGAACATAACCTTTGCGGATTCAAACTTGCCCGTTTCGTGGTTGAATACCAACAAGAAGTCGTCGGGAGTGATTTCCTCAACTTTCTTTTCGCTACCGTCTGCCATCATAATCATACTTCCTGCAGCAAGACAAGAGGAAGAGGTAGAACTTGCGTTTACGGTTACGTTGCCTTTAACGTAGACAACCATGTTGGAAATGGCGGCGGTACCTTGGATATTCTCTGGGTCACCATCTAGTGTTTTTGAACAGCCCGTTATCGTGTAGGTAGAATCACTATCGCCAGTGAAACTGATTGAAATAGGAAGTTCTTGACCGTATTCATAGCTTGTGTTTTCAACACCGGTTACATTTGCGTTTGAAGCGTTTACAGTTGCAGTAAAGGTTTGATACCATACTCCGTAAATGGTAACGTTACTTGATATTGCAACCGTTGTCGAAGCGTGAGAAAGAGTAGGTAAGGGAAGCGTATTGTCGGCAATGCTTGTTCCTATGCTCCATCCCTTGAAGGCATAACCCGATCTTGTAGGCGCATCAGGTAAGGTGATTGTTGCCGTACCGCCCGAGGTTACGTAAAAGCTACTTGCAGTGAGGGTTGCGTTCGGGTAGTTTATATAGGTTACGGTAAGTTCGACCTTGCTGGAACGCTTTGAGTACAAGTTGATCTTTCCATCCGTTGCCATTGCCGAGGTAATAACCGTTGACGAGGTCATTTTTGTGGTACAAGCGGAATCAAGGTACCAATCATCGGAGAAATAGAAGGGGTAGGAAGAATTGAAGTTGTAGGCTTCGGTTACGTCGAAGAAGGAAGATATAGTGTCGCCTTCAAGGACTGTTGAGGTGCTTACCGTATTCCAATCAGTGTTAGCCTTGTTTGTTTGAGCGTTGTAAATCAATTGGTATTTGGCAACGTCTTTCAAAACGCCGAAGAGGGTGATATTCGACAGGTCTTTACCCAAGATATATCCGTTGTACGAAGTACCTGCCACGCCAACTGTACCAGTACCTACCTTAAGATAGGTACCGTCAAGAGGATTGTATAAATACCAACCGTCAAATACCATTGCTCCGTTTGATCCGGTGGCGGAAGGAGCCTTCAATACAAGGGCGGATTCAGCGGTATAAGATGCCGAACTTCCACTGTTGTTCATCGACTCGCTGTGTAAGGTACCGCCTAATTTGTCGCTGTAGAGATTGTAAGTTACGGTGTAGGTAATGGGACTCCATTTTGCATATACGTCAATCACCGCTCCGTCGGATACCGTTTGAGAGGTGAAAGCGGTAGAGCACGCCTGGTCGGTAAACCATCCGTCAAAGTGGTAGAAGTCTCGCAAAGGTGTACCCAAATCGCTAGGAGTTAGGGTAGGCGCAGTGCCTTGATAGTAGTAGGTCGCAGAATTTACCGTACTACCGTAGGTATGCAGGTTTAGGGTATAACTTGAAAATCCTTCAGCTGCAGTCCAGTATGCCGAAGAACCGCTAGCTACGCTTACGTAGGATTTAACCTCGAAGTTGCTGTTTGCGGTACCGTCAATATTACCGAAAGCATTCAAGGTTGAAGTGGTATAGGTTGCAGAAGACTTGGTATTGCTTGAACTGTATGCCAAAGTAGCCAAAGTGGTTATGGTTGCAGAAGAACTTCCCGATATGCTTAAGGTAGCATCACTTTGGGTGGTTGTGATTTTGCCTGCGATATTGCCTGCTACGTTTAGGGTACCGTCAACTTGAATATAGGCGTCAACTTTGTCAACACAGTAGTTGTGGAAGCCATAGTTTGCGGTGTCAGCTTTTTCGGTACCTTCGTGAGTATAGACGTATTTAGGTTTTGTAAAGTCGGTATAGGCTTGCGCCCAAGTGTAAGTGTATACCGAAATACCGCTGTTTATATTAAGAGTACTTCCACTGTTTATGGTTATTGAACTGCCGGGAAGTAATACGTAGGAAACGTTGTTGAGGTTTACCGTGCCGTTGATAGTTTCTGTACCGTTCTTGTATCCAACTTGCAATTCGAAGTAGGAAAGAGGGAGAGGGTAATTGGGACCGGTAGTGATTTTTATACCCATACCCATAAAGCTTTCTTCAATGGTTATCGAGTTGTCGGAAACGGTACCGCAAACGATAATTTTATCTCTTTGTCCTGCGACTTGGTTGCTACCTGCAATGGTAGTGAGGTTTGTATCGCCGGATTTTGCTTTTGCGTTTTCCGCGCTTTTGATTACGTAGCCGTCGCTTAGAGTAAATATACCGCCCGAGCCAATCAATACTACGTCTTTAATAACTTCACGTGTGCCTAAAACTGAAGCGCTGATAACTTCGTAGAACTTAAGGGAATAGGTTGCGCCGGTATGGATTATGGTTTTGCAACTTATGTTGTGCAAACTGTAGGCGTTGAAGGGGAAAATGTTCGATATACCGTAGGTATTACGACCACCCTTGTAGTCGTAGATACGGAATACTTCTTTTGCGGTTGCACCGCTGTTTAGGGTAACGAGGCCGTTGCCAGTCGAACTCTTAAGATAGCCGTAGGAGTGGAGTTTGCTGTTTACGGTGATGCTACCGTCGTTCATAATAACGCCGTGTTCCCGAACGTTACCGCTTGCCACTATATGACCGCCGATACCCAATGCGCCATTGACTATAAGATTTACTCCCGAAGGAATTATCAATGCGGAGTACACCGCAGTTGAGTGGCCCGTAGCATTTTCAGAAATGGTATAAACCTTATTATTTGTGTCAGTTCCGTCGTAGGTAATTCCGCTTTGGTGGGGTACGAACAAATTTCTTCCTGATGCAATGGTAAAGTCCTTTGTTCCATAGTAGTCCAACGCGGTGAAAGAGGTGGTGAAACTTGAACCGCCCACGATAGTTACGTTGCCCGTATTTTGGGTTATGGCGTCTTCTATGGTGAAATAATCGCTACCGACGATTGCGGTTTTATATTTTAGATAGCAGTAGTTATTACCTGCAAATTCCATATTCTTAGCGCTTGCCAAGTTAAAGGTGATTTTGTAGGTATTTCCTACCGTGATTTTTGCGGTAGAGGAAAGGTTTGCAACGCTTACGCCGTTGTCGTATTTTGCCGAAGTGCAAAGGGTTGCGGAACAAGTTGTGGTTGTCATCAAGTTTGTAGTAAGAGCAGAAAGAGGTACGCCCGAAGTATAATCAGTGTACTTGTACTCGACCAAATTTGAAATAACGCGGACTTTTACCTTTGAAATGGTGATTTGAACGATTGCGCCATCAGTTGTTCCGTCATCCCACATAAAGTTTGCGGTGGGGGTAAAGGTAAAGTTGTGGTTGCCTGCGTCGGTGGTTACGATTGGGGTGCTTGTCATCTTGGTACTGTCGTAGCCGTTGAAACCGGTGTTTAAAATGGTAGTATATTGACTTGCGCCGTTATAGACAAAGTTTACGTCTCCCTTTGCAGTGGGTTTTGCAATGGGACAACGGGTAATTTCGTAATCTTTTGTTTTTCCGTTTTGGGGAATAGTGTAATTTGCTACGTCCTCGCCCTCAATGGTTGCGGTGGCTGTATGATTACCTGCGTTGGTTTGTCCTCCGCTTACGGTTATGGTAACAAGGTCCCCGGTGATCAATCCCTCAATGGTGGCGGTGGGGCAGTGCTTGTTGCCATCGTAAACCCAAGAGAAATCGGTGGTAGAATTATTTTCGCCCATCCAAGTGATAGTAACCTCTTTTGGCTTTACAGTCAAAGTACCCTTTGTCAAAGCTTGGGTATAGTTGTTGTTTGCAGTAAGGGAAGGAGTGATATCAAAGGTACCGACGGCGTTGCCTTGAACATAGTCGCAAGATGCGGTTGCGCTGAAGGTATCGCCGTATTTTGCTCCGCTTACCGTTGCCGTGTACGAAGGAGCAGGATCGCCGTAGGTGATTTCGGCGCTCGTTGCCCTTACGGTTAGGGTTGCTTTTCCTACTGTCAAAGTGCCGTTTACCGTGGTTATATCATAGTTGCCCGTGGTGTCGGTTGCGGAAAGAGAGATGACGTAACTTCCTACCGCTCCACCATCTCTACTTTGGGTATAGTTGCTTGAAGCAGTAAGGGTAACGCCCTCGGGCGCGGTGGGAGTATAGGTATATTCAGGTGCTTCGTCACCATAGATTATACTTAAATCGCTTGCGGTAAAGGTTATGGGCGCTTTGTTGATGGTATAGACGCCGTCGATAAAGGTGATATCGTAGTTTGTGTTTGTGATTTCACCGGTGATGGGATAGGTGCCTGCGTTAGATGCACTTGTTGCGGTGGTAGAAACCTTGTAAGCAACTTCGCTTTGATAGGTTTCTCCTGCCGTAATGCTTGCGGAAAGGGGAGAGATAGCCGACCCATAGGTGCTTGAGGCATTGCTTATGGTAACGGTAATTTTTCGTTTGGTTATTTTATAATTACCTTTTGTAAAGGTAACGTCATAGTTTGCATTTGTGATTTCGCCGTAAATTTCATAATCGCCGACTGCGCTACCTTTTACCACGTCGGTTTTTAGGGTATAGGGTTGATCCTCCTTATAGACGGTGCCTGCGGTTATTGAACCGGCAAGAGTTTTGATTTCCTCACCGTAAACGCTTTCTCTATCCTCGATTTTAACAGTCAAAGGAGCCTTTGCTATATTAAACGCCTTTGTCACGGCGGTGGGTAAGCAATAGTTATTGTTGTCAAGGGCGGTTGCCGTTGCGGTATGCTCGCCGGCGCTAGTTTGTTTACCGCCTACGGTTACGGTAACTACGTCATCGAAAACAAGGTTTCCTGCCGTTGCGGTAGGTACCTTTTCCTCGCCGTCATAGATGAAGGAGAGGTTGCTCCAGGTGAGGGTAACTTCTCTTTGAGTTATAGTGTAAGTACCATCAGTGAAGGTAACGTCATAGTTGTCGTTTTCTATTTTGCCCAAAATTGCAAAGTTGCCAACCATTGCATCAAGGTTAGGTGAGTTGAGAGAATAGGCTACGTCGCTTCCGTATACCGAGCCTTGGGTTATGATTGCGGTAAACTCTGCGTAAGCATCACCGTAAACGGTGGATTTATCCTCGATATCGACGGAAAGTTTTCTCTTTTCAACGGTCAAAGAGCCCGGGTTTAAAGCTACGTTATAATTGGTTAAGGCGTTTTCAAAATCGCTTTGGTCGGATACCCAAACTATACCGTAATCGCCTACGCTGTCGCCAAGGTGGTAAAGGCCGTTAAATCTTCCGCTTGCGCTGAATCCGTAAGTGCTTTCGTTTTCGCCGTCTATAAATCCGCTTGAAAGGTAGGTGTAGGTAGGAGCCTCTTCACCATAGGTGGTAGTCTTGTTTTCAAGGGAGAAGGACAAGTTCTTTTTTGCAACGGAAAGAATGCCGTCAACGGGGATTACGTAATAGTTTTCCTGTTCTTCAAGAGAGTTGGAGATAACGTAGTCACCAACCGAGCCGTGGGCTTTGCCCTTTACGTAGTCGCATTGGTATGAAGGAAGAGCAGAAAGTACGCTTTCGGTTTCACCGTTTTTAAATCCTTGGTATGCAGTGGTGTAAGTAGGCGCTTCGTCACCATAGGTGACGTTTTTGTTTTCGGCGGTTATGGTAAGAGGCGCTTTTGTGATGGTATAAGTACCGCTGTTTAGGGTTATATCATAATTTGCGGAGATGAGACTTTCTACCAATCTGCCTACAATTTCATAATCCCTTGCGCTTGAAGTAATGGATGCCTCGGTAAAGAGAGAAACAAGGTCGGAAAGACTGTCTTCGCCCACAAGGTTGCCTACCGTTACGTCGGCGGAAAGTGCGACGACTTCGTCACCATAGACCGAAGTCTTGTCTGCAGGGGTAACGGTGATGGGACGAGGTGTAACGGTATAAGTGTTTTTTACGTACTCGATATAGTAGTTGGGAGCGTTGTCCGTCCCGGTTATATCGTAGGTGCCGGCGTAAAGTAAAGTGTCGGGGCTTGACGCTTGCTCGCCAATGCTGAAATTACCCATTGAGGTTGCTTGTCCTTGGTCGCCTATGCAAAGATCACCGTTGGGGTCTTGTGCAGTGATTTCCGCAAGGGGGTCGCCATAATCCGAGCCGGCTTCTTGAATATATAAGGTTGCGATTTTGGGTTGGATTACGTAGGTTACGGTAGTCGTACCTATCAAACTACCATAAGTCGCATCATTGTTGGAAATGGTACATTGATAAATACCGGCGTCGAAAGGCGCGGTTTCCAAATTCTCGTTGCAGTCTTCCCATTCTCCGTTTTCTCGATCGGTAGAATGGGCAATGGGTTTTGCAATACGAGTATAATTGTAAACGAAACTGTCCAAAATTTCCTGTGAAAATTCACGGGCAGGGATTGAGCCGAAACTTTCGTCTTTTATGCTTGAAGAAATAATAGGTGAAGGAAGGTAGGTATAACCGCCATAGGTGTAGGTGGGGTATTCTTTACCCTTGAAAGTTACGGATTTGCTTTCCGTAACGCCAAAATCCACGTATTGATTTAGATAGTCGTGTCTTTCTTGGTTTTCAGTCCAGTTGTTTACAATCTCGAAAGAAGAATCCTTTCCGGGTGTTTGCTCAACGCGGAGATGGATATTCCATGCCGAAGATCCAATTGCCAAAAGGGCAATTATGGCAAAAAGGAAAAATATAACGATATATTTTGTTTTAGAACAACGTCTTGCTTTCATTATAAATCTCCTTTTACTCTGCCTTGGGATTAAGGCTTGTTGTTTTGTGCTTTTATCCTATATATTTACGGGTGTGTGTGCGCTGTACGTATATGCGTGCGCACGCGGGTTAGTTTTACAGCGAAAGTCTTATTCTTCAAGGACGTCCGCAATTTTAAGGTCAAGTCTGAAGGTTGTGTTGGGTTTGTCTTTTATCAAATCAAACAATATGGAATATCCCTCGCTGTCCAAAATGAAAGAGGGCTTTATAATCAAATTGTCAACGACGGCGTTGTCGCCCATTTGAGAAAAGTCAAGTTTGAGAGATAATTTGTAGGATGAAGAAGTGATTTTTGTGGCATAATCTGACACCGTCAATCCGTCCTTTGAAACCGTAGTAAACTTGTAAGAAAAATGGGTATTCCAAACCTTTCCCGATTCTTTTCCGAAAATATCGCAATTGGATCCGTCGGTCAAGGATAGGGTAAGATTTAGATACATAATCTTGTTACAATCCTTTGAAAGGGAATAAAGATTTTTGGTGTTTAAGGTAATTTCAGTATCCACCGCAAAATTGCTTTGAATTTGTCCACCTTCTACGGGACCGGTGTAGTACAGTTTATAGGGCTTGAAAGCGGTTACCTCGGCAAGTTTGCTTGTGTCAAGTAATCTGTCTGCAATAATGCTGTCGGTGGTGTTTGCGTTGAAGGAGGGGGTGATATCAACCCACGCCGCAAAACCACTACCTATGATAAGCAGGGGAATGATAAGGTATAAAGCGAGCAAAAACCTTGCAGGATTTACCCCTTTCAAGAAGTTGTATTTAACTGTTTTTCTTGTAGGTTTTTTCATATTCGCCTTTCCTTTTTTACAATTTTTTAAGTAAATTTTTAAGTTCAATTTCTTAAAAAGCGTAAAATATGCCATTTTATTATATGATATTATATTTGTTTTTAAATGTCAAGAGTGTGCGCGTGCATAAAATGGAAAATTTTGCCAAATTTCAATCTTTTTTTACAGCTTATCCTATGGATAAAGGGGGGATTTACACAAGAATACTGGTATTTACCTTTTTTTTCCTCTTTTTTTTGTGAAAATTCCGCTTAAGTGGTTGATTTTGTGAAAAAGAAAGTGTATATTTAAACTGATACGGTGTAATGCCGTAAAAGGGAAGACTATGGCTCAATATTTCATGATTGGCGGTTTTGCCTTGTTGATCGGTTTGTTTTTCAAATTTGTTCTGACAAGTGAAGCCCCCGCAAAGAAAATTGAATATTTGTGGCAAAAGGCGGTTGCAAAACTGCGTGCATACGTACGCGTGTTGGTGCCCTTGCTTTTCTTCGCCCTCTTCCTTGTGTTCAACTTTGATTTATTCCGCGAAGTGCTTGGCGCAGCGTTACCTGAAACCTCGGTACTTACCATACGTTTGATCCTTCAAATGGTCTTCGGTACCCACTCGGTAATGTATTCCCTTCAATACCTCTGCGCTTACGCTTTCCTAAGTTCGGGTATTTGTACAGTTATAACCTTTGCGGTACAACACACTTTGTATTCAGTCTATTTCGTCAGAGAGGACGAATTGAGGGAAGAAGTTTCTTTCAATCTTACTTATTCTCTAAAAGAGAATACTTTTTCCGCCCCTGCATTGGTTACTTTGGGGCAACTTCGGGTATAGAAAATATTTTTATCACGTCTAATGCATTTTTCACTTTCCGCTAAGCAAGTTTTTTGCATAAACTTGTATGACGGATACTTTTGCAGGGAGCGTGATTTTTTTGTTTTTTTGCACGCAAAGTGCGTATTACTTTTATTTTAGTCGAAAAAAAATCGAACTTTTTAAAGTTCAAAAGGAGAAAAATTATGAAATTGAAATCCAAGAAAATTTTAATTCCTCTTATTTGCGTTGTTACGGTAATCGCCATGGTAGGCGTTGGTTTCGCCGCATGGACTCTCATCTCTCCCGCAACCGCAAATGATGCAGAGGGTAGTTTTGTAACAGACGAGTTGCAAGACCGCACTTTTACAATTACTGCATCCCAACCTAGCGCCAACATTTCCTTTGGTAAACCTACCGAGCCAGTTGCTCTTCACAAAGACTCTTGGTTTACCCACAGTGGCGACGTAGTGGAAAACTTGAAGGCAACCGTAACCTTGACCTTTGATCCTACCGGGGATACAATGAACGAGGGCGGAGTTGATTATTACCTCCAAGGAAGAAAAATCAAGGTTGCTCTCGACTTTTTGGGAGTACAGGACGGTGGAAGTTATAAAGATACCACTATCTTCAACACTGCCGAAGAAGCAGGATACGTTGTTTTCCCTTCCCTTTATCAAACCAACGATAATACCAACAAGTCTGCCGCAATCGCCGACCACACTTGGGGCGAAGGTGAAATCTTCATCTACCTTGATGCAGAAGATTTTACATTAGACAGAGAACGCAACGTTGCAACCGCAAGCATTACCGTTGAGTTTGGTTGGGGTGCTTTTACCCAAAATCAAAATCCTCTCAAATACTACAACAAAGTAACTGACGGAGCATTGGACTTCCCCTACAGCGAAAACAAAGGGAAAGCAACCGCTTTGATTACTTCGGTTTATGGTTTGAATAATGCAAAATACAAAATTTCCTTCCAATCTCACACTTGCGCTGACGGCGCAGTAGCGGACAACAAATGCGACGAATGTGGCGCAACAATTTAAGCTTAAAAAAAAGGAGAAAATGAATGAAAACGACAAGAAATAATTTCGGAAGAAAAGCAATCACTTTCGGTATAGTAATCTTCCTAGCACTTGCATTGGTAGCATCAGGTTTCGCTGCATGGTTGATTTCCAGTGGCGCTACTTCTACCGGCGAAGGCAACATTGACGTTGTAACCGTAAGCAACGCCGACATTTCAATCAACTTGAAAGATATGGTCGATTCAAGCGACAACAAGGTTGAAACAATCTACTTTGCTCCTCAAGCAGGGGACAACAGTGGTTATATCACTCATTCCGCAACCGCTGACAATTTTACTGAAAACCTCAGTTTTACCGTGTCCGGTAACATTGACAACGGCGACAAGGTTGGTACTTTGTCCTTTGCAATCCGTGTTCCCGATGCAGTTATTTACGCAGCAGGTTTTTCAAAGAGCGAAAGCAGTGAAGACTGGGATACCTACACCCCCACAAAGGCTTATATCTCCCTTCCTAACTACGTTTTGGATAAAGACGGCAAGTCCTTGCCTACCGTAACCCGTGGCGCACAAGTTGGCGAGGGCACTATCAACACCATCGAAAAAACCAAGGCAATAACCCTTGAAGTGACAGGTGCTTTGGATGCAAGTGGCGTTACTCAAGAGGGATTTACCTACAAGGTAGCAGACGGCAAGTACGTTTTTGAAGGCACCTTCAAATTCGGTTGGGGCGAAGCAGTTGGATTTGGTAACCCCGGTAGAACTTTGGACAAGATGGATACAACCTCTGCCGGTGAAGGCACCTTTGAAGTTGAAAGTTATACCCTTGGTCAAGCAGGCTTGCTTTTACGTCTTATCAACCTTATCGTAAACGGAAAAACCCTTGACAGTACCTACACAAACACGGCTGGTGATCAAGTTATCACTTCAGGAAGTATTCCTGCTCACACCCTTGACGTTAAGGCTCTTCCCGCAAACGTTTTGGGCGACACTCAAGAAGCAAAAATCAAAAACCTTGTTGAAGCTTTGGATAAAATCAACATGGCAAACTTGAGCGGATCTACCTACACCGTTTATATCACTGCATTGCCTAAATAATAGACTATGACGAGAAAAGAACTGCTTGCTTTGATTTTTCTATCACTTGCAATGGTCGGCATCCTTCTTGTGCTAGCCTTTATCTTCCTTCGCTATTTGAAGGGGCTTAGGGCTTCGATGGGAGAAGGGGAGCAAGATTTGGACTTGCTAAAAGAGTATTGCTACGAGGCTATGCCTAAGGTGAAAAAAAGAAGAAAAGCGGTTCGCATAGTGAAAAAAACGCTGTACGCAATTTCTCTCGTTGTGGTATCCGCCTTGTTGGTTTTCGCTTTTTGCGACAAAATGGGCTGGGTGAAATTGGACAACAAAACCCTTGTTGCCGTCGCCTCGGGTTCGATGAGTAAAAAGAACCCAAGCAACGATTATCTCGTAACAGAGGACCTAAACGACCAATTTCCCACCTTCTCTCTTATATGGGTTGAAAAGGTGAATAGCGCCGATTTGGAAAAATACGACGTAATCGTCTACAAAAACCAGCAGGGCACAAATATAATCCACCGTATCATTCGGGTGGAAACAAGCAGTAGCGGTACTTGTTACGTCACAAAGGGCGACGCAAACAACACCGAAGACACTTACAAGCCCAAAGCGGAAGATATTATGGGAAGATATACCGGCGAATATATCCCCGTAATCGGCGCAATCGTGCTTTTCGTTCAATCCTATTTGGGAATGGTAACCTTGATTGCCCTCGTTTTGGGGCTTGTAATGCTTGACTACTTTACAAACAAAACCGCTGATTTACGCGAAGCTCGTATAAAACTTTTGGTTGACGCCTTGGCTTTAAGCGAAGAAGAGGCCTCGACTATCACCGAAGAAGAGCTTGAAGAAAGATACAACGGTAAGAAAGAAGATATTCTTTCACCCCTTGTTGCTTCTTTGAAGGGCGACAAGGACTAAAAGGCTTTCCTCTTGGGGACCTTCCTTGAAAAGCCTAAAAAAACAAAAAGGAGAATCGTTATGTTGACGGTCTTTAGCAGAAAAAATCTTATATGCCTTGCCCTTGTTGCAATATTCTCGTTTATCCTCATTTACGTGGGTATGAATATCGACGCAACTCACGCAATATTCGGCGAGAAAAATTTGCTTAACATGTTGGCGCAAGGACTAAGTTTTGCACCCGTTGAAGCAAAGTTGGGCGGATATATTTGCTTGGCTCTCGTTGCCTTTTATATCTTCGTTTTCGCCTTTGCAATTACCTATGCTCGTCGCTCGGCATTGATGTCGGGCAGAAAGCCTTACAGCGCAACAATGTGGGGTATTTACGTAGCAATTTTGGTTGCATGCCTCGCCTTGTCTTTTGGTTTGGGTGCCGTAATTCAAAAGCCTTTGGACGGTGAAAATATCATTCGCGTTTACACCTTCGTGGGTGAATGCCTTGCCCTAGGCGTTTTGGTTTGGGTGGCAATTTTCGCAATCGTAGGCGCGGTAACCATGCTTGTGGTAAACTTCCGCCGTGTGGGAAAACCTTTCAGGTTTTTCAGCAAGGAAAGCGTCCCCGTATTTGAAGACGAAGAGATGTCAAGGGACGTAACCTCAAGTTTTGGCGAAGTTGATAAAAATGCTCAAGCAAACGCAGCAGGCGGTTCGGTATCCGCAGGCGCAAACTCAAGCGGAGGAGCAGGCGCAATCGGCGAAGGCGGAGGTGGCGCAGGCGGTGGCGGCGGAAACGTTATCGCAAAATCCCTTGACCTTGACGACAGAGAAAAGGTATTCCCCGAGCTTAGCAAAATCGACGTTAAGTACGGCGCTTTCGATGCAAAACCCATGGTAAGCGACGATATCAATCTTGAACAACTTTGTACTCAATTCCGTCAATACCTTTGCAAAAAGGAAAAGTTGTATTTCGATATTGACACCATAAGATTTTTCATAAGCGGTTTTGCCGCCTCTCACTTTGAAATTTTAGAAGGTTTGAGCGGTACCGGAAAATCCTCTTTGCCTCGTTATTTCGCAAAGTTTGTAAGCGGTAAAGTACTGTTTATGCCGGTACAGGCAACTTGGCGTGACAAGTCCAATATCCTCGGCTTTTTCAACGAGTTTTCAAAGGTATATTCAGAAACCGAATTCCTTACCAGTCTTTATGATTCAAGCTACAACAGCGATGAAATTAACGTCTACGTTTTGGACGAATTAAACATTTCCCGTGTTGAATACTACTTTGCCGATTTGCTTTCGGTATTGGAATATCCCGTACCCGAGTGGAAAATAAAAATCATGAACTTCCCTCCTGATTTTATGCCTCCTTTGCGCCTTATCGACGGCTTTATCCAAATTCCCGAAAATAGCTATTTCGTTGGTACCGCAAACAAGGACGACTCAACCTTCACCATTACCGACAAGGTTTACGACCGTGCAATAACCTTGGATTTCGACAGCTATAACGATCCCTTTGAGGTAAGTGAAGAAGTGAGTGAAATTCACTTGTCGGGAAGCGGTTTACGTGCTTTGTATGAAGACGCTTTGAAA
>JAEDHM010000098.1 GCA_016296985.1 Clostridia bacterium | reverse complement strand
CGGTGAAAAAATAAAAGTTGTGGCAATAGAAGGGGACACCTTGATGGTCGAACCTTTTGAAGATGCGGAATAATCCGCCATATTAACAGGAGGTAAAAAATATGTTATTAGCAATGAGCCCAGGCGCAATCGTAGCGCTTGTAATCGTATTGGTCGTATTGGTTGTGGTATCTACCCTTATTTTGTTCCTAAGCAGATACAAAAAGTGTCCTTCTGACAAAATCATGGTAATATACGGTAAAATTTCCAAAAACGACGACGGAAGTTACCGTTCCGCAAAATGTATTCACGGTGGCGCCGCATTTATCGTGCCCGTGATTCAATCTTATGCATTTTTGGATTTGACACCCATTTCCATCAGCGTAGACTTGCGCAACGCCTTGTCCAAACAAAATATCCGTATTGACGTACCCAGCCGTTTTACAGTTGGTATTTCAACCGAAACAGGCGTTATGCAAAACGCAGCCGAAAGACTTTTGGGTTTGACTTTAAGTGAGATTCAAGAACTTTCTAAGGATATCATCCTCGGCCAATTGCGTTTGGTTATCGCTACCATGGAAATCGAAGAAATCAACGCTGACCGCGACAAGTTCCTTGATGCAGTTTCTCGCAACGTAGAAGGCGAATTGAAAAAGATCGGTTTACGCCTTATCAACGTAAACGTTACCGACATCAGCGACGAATCCGCATATATCGAAGCCCTCGGTAAAGAAGCAGCTGCAAAGGCTATCAACGCAGCAAAAATCTCCGTTGCCGAAGCAAATAAAGAAGGTTCTATCGGTGAAGCAAACGCATTAAGAGACAGAAGAATTCAAGTATCCGTTGCCGAATCCGAGGCAATCAAGGGTGAAAACGAAGCAAAGGCTCAAATCGCCGCAGCAGAAGCTACCTTGCGTGAGGCCGAAGCCGAAGCAAAACGCCGTGCAACCACCGCCGAAAAGGTACAAGAAGCAAAGGCAAGAGAAGATGCTTACGCCGCTGAAAAAACTGCCGAATTGGAAAGAGCAAAGCGTGAAGAAGCAACTTTGGAAGCTGACGTTATCGTAAAAACTCAAATTGAAAAACGCCGTCTTGAATTAGAAGCCGAAGCAGTTGCCGAACAAATCAGAAGAAAGGCAAAGGGTGAAGCAGACGCTATCTATGCAAAACTCGAGGCAGAAGCAAGAGGTACCAAAGAAATGTTGGTAAGCCAAGCGGCAGGTTTAAGCGCAATCGTAACCGCAGCAGGCGGAGATGCCGAAAGCGCAGTAAAACTTATGATTGCCGACAAGATCGAAAGCCTTGTTTCCACTCAAGTTGAAGCAATCAAGAACGTTAAGATTGACAAGGTTACCGTTTGGGATAACGGCTCTAAGGAAAACGGGAAAACCGCTACCGCTGACTTCTTGTCCGGTATGCTCAAATCTCTTCCTGCATTGACCGACCTTTTCGGCATGGCAGGATTGACCTTACCCGAAATCGTAAGACCGGGCAAAACTGAAGAGGCTCCCGTAGTTGAGGAAGTTCCTGCAGAGGATAAACCCGAATAAGGTTCCTAATTTTCACAAAAAAAAGAGGCTTGCGTAAGCAGGCCTCTTTTTTCGTAGAGATTATTAAAAAAAAGTCCAAAATAAAAAAACGGCAAAAGCCGTTTTTAGTTTACAAAGGCATAAACGTCGGTGGGGAAGTCAAGCTCGTACATTTTGTTTAGCGCTGCGTCTAAATCCTTGTAAAGACCAAAGACCGCGCATCCGCTTCCCGTCATACCGACCATAAGGTTGTCCTTATCTTGCAAAGCCTTAATTTTGTCGTTTATTTGAGACATCAAGGCGATAGATGCAGGGGTAAGGGCGTTTGTTGTATACATCTTAACGTCATGAGGTACTCTCAACTTTTCCAAAATCTCATCCGTTCTAACACGAGGCGGTTGTTTCTTCAAGACGTCGTATCTTTCATAGGCGTCTTTCGTGGAAATTTCGCCCTCGGGCACTGCCACCAAAACGTATAGGCAATCAAGAGGGGGCAACTTTTCAACTACGTTGCCATATCCGGTGCATCTTGCCAAACCGCCGTTCAGCAAAAAGATGGTGTCGCTACCCAATTGCTCGGCAAGAGGGACAAGTTGATTGAAGGGGATACAGTAAAGCAAAGCCATAGCCTTTAATACTGCAACCGCATCGGTGGACGATCCACCAAGACCTGCGCCAATGGGGATACGGCGAATAATCTCAATATCTACGCCGTTGGTATCAAAAGTCTCAAGGAAAAGGTTTGCAGCCTTTTCTGCGTTACTGTTTTCAATTTCGCGTCCCTTTACTGTTTTGCAAAAAACTTGCTTGTCCTTTCTCTTTTTCACGGTTACGATATCGTGCAAGTCAATAGTTTGCATCACGGTGTCGATAAGATGCATTCCACTTTCTTCCCTTTCCACGATATCTAGGGTAAGGTTTATTTTTGCATAAGCTTTCATAGAAACTTTATTCATAATCGCATTATAACACAAAAAAAAATTTTTGTACATAAGGAAAAGCGTGGTAATAAAATTTTCTTTTCTTGTCAATAATGGGTTTATGAGAAAAAGCGTAAAAATTCTATTATTTATTTCTATCATTTCCACAATCCTATTCTCCTTTACCGCTTGCGGAACAACCAACAAAGAAGATTATATAAGGATACATATAAGGGCAAACAGCGACAGCACTATCGACCAAAGGGTAAAACTTGAAGTCCGAGATGAAATCGTGGCTTTTATTACGCCCTTGGCAAACAGGGTAAAAAGCAAAAGCGAGATGAGAGAAGTTTTGCAAAAACATCTTCCTCAAATTGAAACTTTAGCGGAAAAAGTTTTAAAAGCGCAGGGCTTTTCCTATCAAGCAACCGCATATCTAGGGCGTGAGGATTTTCCTCAAAAAACTTATGGAGATCTTACTCTGGATGCAGGGATTTACGATGCGCTTATCCTGAATCTTGGTAGGGGAGAGGGGGCAAATTGGTGGTGCGTAGCTTATCCACCCTTGTGTTTCATAGCATCAGAAGATATTGAAAACAGCGATAAAGTCGAGTATAAGTCAATCATCGCTGAGTGGTTTGACAAAAATTCTTAAGGGGGACAAAATGAAGAAAATTGCTTTGGCAGTGTGTTTCATAGCAGTATTATGCACCACGGCGTTGACCTTAATTTCCCTTACCCAAGAGGTGGAAGAAAGCGCTCTTGCCGAGGTAGCGGTTTTAAAACGGGGCTCTACGGGAAGTACGGTAAAAACCGTGCAAACAAAACTTAAAAGATGGGGTTATTATAAGGGTAGCGTTGACGGAATTTACGGCTCGCAAACAGTTTCCGCCGTCAAGTATTTCCAACGTTCAAACGGACTTACCGCCGATGGGGTAGTAGGCAAGAAGACGGCGGCGGCAATGGGTATTTCCCTAAACTCCTCCTCGTCAAGCGGTGGGTATAACAGTTCGGACGAATATCTTCTTGCAAGATGTATTTATGCTGAGGCAAGGGGAGAGCCGTACACGGGACAGGTTGCGGTTGGGGCGGTAGTGCTAAACAGAGTAAAAAGTTCTTCCTTCCCCAATTCAATTTCAGGTGTAATTTATCAGGCAGGTGCCTTTGATTGCGTAGCCGACGGACAAATCAATCTTACTCCAAACGCTACCGCAAAATCGGCGGCAAGGGACGCATTAAACGGCTGGGATCCCACCAACGGTTGTTTGTATTACTACAATCCTGCAACGGCAACTTCAAGTTGGATATGGTCAAGAGAGATTCGACTTGTGATCGGAAGACACAACTTTGCGGTATGAGGTGCATATGGAAGAAAGAAGACTTGAAAAAAGCAAAACGATAATCCTTTGGTTGGTTGCCTTTTTATGCATTGCGGTTTTCTCCGCGATTGGCATAGGCATAGGTTGGGCGGTTTCTCACGCAAAACAAAAGGCGCAGGAAACAATCTATCACCGAAGTCTTGACAACGTAAGCCGTCAAAGTTATTACCGACTCAGTGAAGAAATCTCAAAGATGATAGCCTCAATGAACAAGTTGACGGTTTCAAATACTCCTTCTATGCAAAAATCACTTCTTGATGACGTAGTCGCAAGTTCTGCAGGGGCCGAAGCGGCGGTTGTGGTTGTTATGCCCGAGACGGTAAACGGTGAAAAAACCTTAAAGTTTATAAACCAAGTGGGTGACTATTGCGCCTATCTTCAAGATAAACTTGAAAAGGGGAATGCAATCTCAAAAGAAGAAAAGGAAAATCTCCAAGCTTTGTATGAGGTCGCTTTAAAATTTGAGGCATCTTTGTCCGACCTAAACGCGCAAACCGAAACGGAAGACTTTTCTTTTATTGATAAAATAGGTATATCTATATCGGAAAATATGTTTACCCAACTTGAAAATACCTTAATATCTTATCCCTCTCTTATCTATGATGGTCCTTTCAGCGACAGTTTAGAAGAGGCGAGTCCAAAGGCTTTAAACGGAGAGGAAATTGACGAGGAAAAGGGTAAATCACTTGTTTCAAAATATCTCTCTCACCTATCCCCTACGAATATATCTTATATGGGAGAGGCGACAAACGGTTTCGTAACGCTTATGTATTCGGCGGAAACAACTGAAGGCACCGCCTACGTGGATATAGCTAAGCAAGGTGGAATGCTTTCCGACTTCAATATCGCAAAAGAGGTTGACAATCCTCTTTACGAGGAAGAAAGTTGTATTTACACCGCAAAGGAATATTTGAAAGAAATGGGTTATCAAAATATGACTGAAGTGTGGGTAAGCAATTACAACAGCGTATTTTATATCAATTTCACTTACACCATCGAGGATACGGTAATCTATCCGGATATGGTTGTGGTAAAGGTGGCAAGCGATAGCAATAAGGTGATAGGAATCGAGGCCTTGAATTATATCTACAACCACCAAGAAAGGCAAATACAAACGCCTACCATTACAGAAGAGGAGGCGAGGATAAATTTATCTACTGATATCAAGGTAGAAAATATTCGTCTTGCCCTAATCCCTCGTGACGGTGGAAAAGAGTTGCTGACTTACGAGATATACGGAGTCAAGGGTGAAGATAAATATTTTGTATATATGGATGCATCAACAGGCAGTGAAATAAACATTTTGCGAGTAATC
>JAEDHM010000008.1 GCA_016296985.1 Clostridia bacterium | reverse complement strand
TAGTGGAATATCCAACTTTACGCCGTTGTCAAGTTGAAAGCGTTGTTCTTCGCAGAAATTATAGTTAGGCTCCTTGGATAAATATTCTACAACGTCAATAAAGCCCTTTTGATAATCACTTTCAATTTCCGATATGGTTGCAGATTTGTCTAGTGTCAGTCCATGGGATTTTGTACGCAATAAAAATGACATATATCCTACCGTACCAAGTTTTTCAGCAAGGTCACGGACAATACTTCGAATATAGGTTCCACCTGAGCAAATAATATTAAACATATATTGCCCGTCCGCAGATTTTCCTTTAAATTGAAAATCATATATATGGATTTCTTTACCAACAAGTGTAAATTCTTGTCCTTGTCTTGCAAGGTCGTACGCCCGTTTTCCGTTAATTGAATTGGCTGAATATAACGGAGGAATTTGAGTTTGTTTTCCAATCATTGACTGAATTGTAGCTTCCAATTTGCTTTCGTCAATTTGTTCACCTTGTTGAATAATTGAGCCATAACTATCCAAGGTGTCCGTAGTAATACCAAAACGGAATCCTGCAAGATATTCCTTACGATTATCATTGCAAGTAGAGAAAAGTTTTACACCATTTCCAACCCCTATTGCCAAGACTCCACTTGCCCCCGGGTCTAGGGTGCCTAAATGTCCAACGGTTATTTTTTGATCAAATTTGTGTTGCAAAAAACTGCGAAGTTTTACTACCGCATCAGAGGAAGTCATTCCCGAAGGTTTCAATACGTTGTAAATTCCGTTTAAAGGTTGTCTTTGCATACTTTCAGAATATCATCAATAACGTTTTCTAAATAGCCGTTGATTCTAAACCCACTTGCATTTTTATGTCCGCCCCCACCAAAACTTTGAGCAATTTCCGAAGCTGAAATCTCCCCTTTTGTTCTTACTGAAACACGGAAATTTCTTACGTTCACTTCAGTTAAAGAGACAGCAATTTTAACTTCTTCAATATTGATAATGTCATTGATTGCGCCAAACGTATCACTTTCAACGCCATTATTATGTTGAAAATCGGCTAAAGAGAAGGTAATGAAAGCAATTTGATTTTTAGCGAAAAACAGGGCTTTGCTTTTTGCGTAACTTTGTACCTTAAAAGTAGAAAGTTTTTGATTTCGCATCAATTCATAATATATATTTGCAAAATTTACCTTATAATTGTACAACTTCGAGATGATCTCAAAGGTTTCTTTTGATACAGAATCAAAAGCAAAGGCTCCTGAATCAGTCAAAATTGAAAGGTAAATGCATTTCGCAAAATACTCATCAATATATTGAGAATAATGCTTTTCAACAAGGTCAAAAATCATTTCACCAGTAGCAGAGCGAATTTCAAGAAAATCAATATCTCCGAATTTTTGGTGAGAAATATGGTGGTCAATCACAACCCTTTTCTTGGATTTTCTAAAAAGATTATAATAAATCCCAAGACGATCAAAAGAGGAGCAGTCAATTGCAATTGCTAGGTCGTATGATTGAACAGTTTGCTCATTCATTTTAAAATTCCCTAAAACTTTTAAAAGATTGTCCTCTACTTCTCCGTCACAAAAAAAATCAACGGTCTTACCCATTTTAAGTAAAACCGATTGAAAAGCTAAACCACACCCCAAAGTATCACCATCAGGGATTACGTGACTGATAATTGCAACGTTTTTCGATGCATTGATTAGGGGAAGTAGTCTTTCGTAGTTGATCATAAATCTTCGTCGTCAACGGGAGGTAAATCCTTTGTAGCCTCTTCAATTTTTTTATATAAATCAAGGGCTTTAACAAGAGTTTCGTCGGGGATAATTTGCAAAGCAGGCAACATGCGGATTTTTACCCTGTCTTTCAAACAGTTACGAATAAATCCGGCAGATGCTTTTAAAGCCTCAAACGTTCCTTCCTTATCCTCTTCATTACCGTAGTAACTGATATATACTTTTGCATATTTTAAGTCAGCGGTAGTACGAACCTCGGTTACAGTCAAAATCCCCTTTACACGGGGATTTTTGACTTCGGTACGAATTATTTCGCTGATTTGCCTTTGCAATTCGGCATTAATTCTATCTAAATTTGCCATATTAAATTTGCTCCATTATAAAACATTCAATATAGTCGTTCTTTTTGATATCGTTGTAGCCTTGCAATCCAACGCCACATTCATAACCTTGAACAACTTCTTTCGCATCGTCTTTCATTCTCTTCAAAGAACTGAGCGTACCTTCGAAAATTACCACGTTGTCGCGAAGCAATCTAACTTGAGCGTTTCTTTCAAGTTTACCTTCGGTAACGTAACAACCTGCAACGGTACCAACGTTGGTAATATGGAAGATTTCTCTAACGTGAGCCTTACCCAAAACAACTTCTTTAAACTTAGGCGTAAGCATACCGGTAAGAGCAAGATTGATATCGTTAATTACGTCGTAAATGATACGATAATTTCGTATATCAACGTTGTATCTTGCGGATGCAACTTTTGCGTTGTTGTCAGGTCTTACGTTGAAGCCAATGATAATAGCGTTTGAAGTGGTTGCCAAGGTAACGTCGCTTTCGCTGATTGCACCGACACCTGTGTGAATAACCTTGACTTGAACTTCTTCATTTGAAAGCTTTTTAAGTTCTTGCATCAAAGCTTCGACAGAACCTTGTACGTCTGCTTTTATAATCAAGTTTAACACTTTTAACTTGCCTTGTGACATTTGAGCAAACACGTCTTCCAACTTGTTTGAAGTGGCTTGCATACGTTGAATTCTGTCCTTTACGCGTCTTTCATTGGCAATTTGCTTTGCAAGTTTTTCATCAACAACGACAATTTGATCACCTGCGTTGGGTACTTCGTCAAAGCCCAAAACTGCTACGGGAGTTGAAGGACCTGCTGACTTAACTTGATTGCCCTTATCGTCAGTCATTGACTTGATTTTACCAATAACCGAACCTGCAACTACTACGTCGGCAATCTTCAAAGTACCGTTTTGAACCAATACTGTTGCAACGGGACCCATATTTCTATCCAATCTGGATTCGATTATTGTTCCTCTAGCAGGTGCTTTGGGATTTGCTTTCAACTCGTTGATTTCTGCAAGCAGAAGCATATTTTCAAGCAAAACGTCAACGTTCTCACCGGTTTTTGCAGATACGGGTACGCACATTACGTCACCGCCCCATTCTTCGATAAGAACACCGTTGTTGGATAGGTCAACCTTAACTTTTTCGATATCCGCGCCAATCTTGTCAATCTTGTTAATTGCGATAATAATTGGTACGTTTGCTGCCCTAGCGTGAGAGATAGCTTCTTGAGTTTGAGGCATGATACTGTCGTCAGCTGCAACAACTATAACAGCAATGTCTGTTACCATCGCGCCTCTAGCTCTCATCGAAGTAAACGCTTCGTGACCGGGGGTATCGATGAAGGTAATCTTTTCACCCTTCAATCTTATGGTATACGCGCCGATGTGTTGTGTAATACCGCCTGCTTCACCGCTTGCAACGTTAGACTTACGGATAAAGTCCAACAATGAGGTTTTACCATGGTCAACGTGTCCCATAATGGTAACGACGGGAGCGCGCTTAACCTTTTTGCTTTCGTCCTCAATTTCTTGTTCGAGAACAAGCTCGTCAAGTTTGTCTTCCATGGTTTTGTCAAGCTTCAATTCGAGCGTTACACCAAAATCACCACTGATCAAAGCTGCAGTGTCAAAGTCAATGGAATCGTTGACGTTTTTAAAGGTACCTAGAAGTAATAGTTTTTTGACAATTTCTGCGCCGGGTTTACCAATACGCTCTGCCAACAACTTAATGGGTACAGGATCTTGATTTACGGTTGCATGATCAATAACAATTGCTTGTTGTACTGAAGGACCTTCCTTTACGTACTTACGAGATTTGTAGCGACGAGCGATTTCGCTTTCGTCAATCTCCATACCATTGGCAAGTTCGCGACGCATGGCGCTTTTTTTGTTAATCTTCTTATCCTCGTAATTCTTGCTTTGGTCGTTGCGCTTGTCTTTGGACTTGTCTTTGCCTTTATAGTTTGTTGTCGGAGGGATATATTTAGTTCCGGGAGCAGGCATTGCAACGCTTTGTTGATTATTGCGAGCGCCGTAGGAATTGCTATTGCCGTTATTGTTATCACGGCGAGGACCGCGATCATTGTTAGATGCGCTATTTCTGTCGTTTCTATCGTTTCCCCTTCTGCCGTTACCTTTGTCTTGAGGCACGTAGGTGGAAGTAGGCACGAATTTTTTGATTTCGCCAACGTTTTTAGCGCGAAGATCAGGGCGGTTAATAGGCTTAGGCTCGGAGGGTTTGTCTTCTACCTTCGCTTTTGTGTCCGTTGCTTTTTTGTCCTCTTTTGTTTCAACCTTTTTTGCGGGTTTTTCCTCTACAGTCTTAACTTCAGGTTTTCTTTCAGCCTTGACTTCAGGTTTCTCTTCAACAACAGGTTCTTCGGGTATGCTCTTTTCTTCTTCAACCTTTTCAGGAATAGGTTCTGAAGTTTGTTCGGGCACAACCTCCTCAACTTTTACTTCTACTTCCACTTCAGCAGTTTGCTGATTTTCTTGCTCAATTGCATTTTTTAAAGCTTGCAATTCTTCTTTTTCACGAGCAATACGTTCAAGTTCTTCTTTTTTGGACTTTAAGGCGTTATAAAAGTTTTCAGCCTTCTTTTTTAGATCTTTGACTGAAATAGAAAGAGAACGGAACTTGTTATTGTCAAGTTCGAACATTTCGTTTATTCTGTTTGGTTTTTCATTGGGTTTTCCTGCGTTACTCAATGCGATTACCTCCGATATTGTATTGATTTATAAGTGCTGACGCCAAGTTTGGCTCGGTTATTCCTATACACAAGCATCGTTCTTTGTGGGTCCATTGGGAAATTTCACCCTCTTGTGTTATGATCATCGGAACCTTTTCTTTTAAACACGCTTTTTCAAGATTTGAAAAGGAAGTCCGATTGATTTCTTTTTGACATAACACAACCTTTACTTTACGTATTTTTGCCAAAACAGCATCGGCACCATAAAAGATTTTGTTGGATCTTACGGCAAAACCTACGTAGGTTTTAACTTTTTCTATGTTTGGCATATTCCTCCGCTAATCCTTTGTACAAACTTTCAGGTAAGTTTGCTTTTAGATTTTTTGAGGGCATTTTGCTTTTTATACATTTGTTTACACAATTTTCATTATAACAAACGTAGCATCCACGCCCTTCAGCTTTGTGGGTATTGTCGATAAAATAGTTTCCGTCAACTCCACGAACAATGCGAATAAGCTTTGTTTTCTCAAACCTTCCACGACAGGAAACGCACATTCGCATAGGTACATTTTTACTCATTAAATTTCTCCGTCGTCGTCCAAATCTTCACTTATGCTAGAATAAGGCTTTATATCAATTTTCCATTCGGTAAGACGAGCAGCCAAACGAGCGTTTTGACCTTCTTTACCAATTGCCAAAGAAAGCATATTGTCGTTTACGAGAACACGCGCGCTTTTTTCTTCGTCGTTTACTTGTACCATGGCGGCTTTTGCAGGGCTGATTGCTCTTGCAATAAACTCAAGAGGATCAGCGCACCAAGGAATTATGTCAATACGCTCGCCGCCCAATTCACGAACGATGTTGTTGATACGAGAGCCTTTAGGTCCGATACATGCGCCAACAGCATCAACGTTGGGATCTTCGGAATAAACGGCGATTTTACTTCTGTATCCTGCTTCACGTACAACCTTTTTGATGGTAACCAAACCGCTTTTGATTTCGGGTACTTCCATCTCGAAAAGTTTTTCAACAAACAAAGGATGGCTTCTGGATACCATAACTTGAATATTACCCGATGCGTTGTCACGAAGTTTTTTGATATAAACTTTGATAACGTCGCCAACCTTGTAAGTTTCGCTACGGATTTGATCGGATTGAGTAAGAACACCTTCCATCATTGTAGATAAAATTTCAACGTAGACGTTATTTCCTTCAACACGGCGAATTACTGCAGAGATGATTTCACCTTCTTTGTCGGTCATTTCGTCTTTGATTTGCGCCTTGGTAACGTCGTTTAGGCGTTGCATAATAACTTGTTTTGCAGTTTGAGCAGCAACACGAGTGAAAAGTTTGGGAGAAAGTTCTTCAGAAACCATATCGCCAACTTTGTAGGAGTTTTTGATGCGCTTAGCATCGGCAAGAGAAATTTCTTTGTCCTCGTCTACAACCTCTTCAACAACGGTTTGATACGCAAAAACCCTGATTGTGTTCTTTTCAGGATTAAGCTTGATCAAAATAGACTTTGCAATACCTGTTTCACGCTTGTAAGCAGAAGATAATCCCGATTCGAGAGATGAGATGAAAACTTCTTTGCTGATCTTTTTTTCCTTTTCTAGCTGATCCAAAGCCAAGAAAAATTCTTTATTAGTCATAATTCCTCCTAAAATTTTATAACGGGCTTTAATACCGCTATTGCCTTTTTTTCAATTGTGTGTATATCTTTTCCCGATTGAAGAACGACTTGCGTTTCCGACCAATCGAGCAAAATTCCTTGTAATTTCTTTTTACCTTGATAAGGAGCGTAAAAGGATGCTTCAACCTCTTTTCCCTTGTTTTTTACAAAATCACGCTCGAGTGTCAAGGGTCTGTCCAACCCCGGTGAAGATACGTTTAGGTTGTAGGCCTCGCCGTCGGTTGGGTCGTTTTCATCTAAAACTGGGTCAATCGCACGACTTACCGCTTCGCAATCGTCCAAGCCGATTCCGCCTTCTTTATCCGTATCGATAAAACAAGTGAGAGTAGGCGTACCGTATTCTTTTTTGTAGGTAATTTCGACAAGTTCGTATCCCAAACCTTCAATAATGGGGCGAAGTAACTTGTCGACCTTGTCTTTTACTGCCATAAAAAGCTCCTCATAAAAATTATAGAGTGAGCAAATGCCCACCCTATGCCGTGTTTCGTCATATTGGTTATCTATAATATATCATAATATTTAAGATATTGCAATCATTTTTTACTATTTTTTCTTGGCTACCAAATTGTAGAATTTGAGCATTGCCCGAGAGTGGGACATAGCTCCGGCATCTTGAGATAAGACAATTTTTTTATCCGCGCATCTTTCATAGAAAGTCTTGCCTTCATCCCCTTTCTTTACACCCATTGAATGCAAATTTTTGAAATCAGCTTCGGGCGCTTCGTATCTTAAGCTTTCCGCCAGATTAAAAACTGTGTCGATTACGTCTTTCCTTAACACGACAACGGTGCTTTCTTGGATGAATTTTAAAATATCCGGTATTAAATTTTCAAGACGAGGAGCGGAAAAAACGCTATCCTTCAAGTCGACGGATATAGAGGAAGTATCAGATACTTTCAAATAGGAGTGAATATATTCACGAGGCGTTTTACCAACTTGCTTTATGCACGCCATTTCATATGGTTGCTCTTTAAAATCAATCCCGTTATCGTCAAAAATCTTAACGTAAGAAAAGGCAAGTGCGCAAACAACGTTTTCATCTTTCTCACCTTCTTCCTCGTTATCAAAGGAAATTTGATTTAATTCTTCATATTCATAGGTACCGGGTTTGATTTCTAAATAGTTTTCAGGAGGAGGCAACTTTTTCATTTGCTCCTTAACCGCCTCAAAATCAATTTCGCATCTTGCAATCAAATTTGCATTTATGCTGTAATCATCAAACAATTCGTTATATTTCGAGTTTCCTCTTACCATAAGGGAATCTCCGTCTTTTATATTGTCAAGGTCGGGATTTTTCTCAACGCAAAAATAACTAACTTTGATTTTAGAAGTAGAATCGTCAAGAGTAAATTTATAACAATATCTCCTTCTCTTTCTAGTTTTCTTTGCGTTGACTTCTTTGATAGCGAGTTCTGTTGATGAAAGTTCGCTATCCTCAACAGGGTTTTCAACCACTGCAGGTTGTTCACCAAAATCCTTGATATCAAAATATTTGACTACACCGCAAACCAAAACGCTTTCGCTTTCTTTTTTTACGTCGCAAATATGGGTAGGCAAACCTTTTTCTAAATCGCTTTTCCGTCCTGCCAAATACCTTCTGTTTGATATAGGTATAAGATTACTCCTGACGTCGTAAACCTTTTCAATGTATACTTGATCTAAATCGTTTTCGTCAACTTCACAAACTTCCCAAGAAATTGCACACTTGATACAAAAACGATTGTACAAATAATCGGATAATACTCCTTCAAAGCCCACGCCTTTTGCATATTCTGAAATACTTTCAGGAGCTTTGATATGTAAAATGGAATGATTATTTTCCTCAAAAAAGGCTATGTTGCCCTTTTTTAAACCACAAGCGACAAAAGGAAACCTTTTTGATATAAAATCCCAAGAGCGACTTAAAATCATCTTGTGATCCATTAGATGTTTTTCAAAATTGATATGAATTTCAAAGGTTGGAAGTTGTTCGGTCAACGCTTCTTTTATTTCCTTCTGTTCGTCAAGTCCAAGACTAGAATATTTTTCGGGAGGAACAAGAAAAGTAACGGTGACAGAGCCAACGCTTGAGTTTACCTCGACACTTTTCACCCTTAAAAAATCATATTTACCATAAGTTTTTTCATTCAATATGGTTAAAAAATCAGCCATCGTACTCCTCAAACAGTTTTATCATTTCAGGAATTATATCCTCGTTATCCACAGTTTGAATTTGTTTACGCTTTGCAAATAAAACCGATTTATCCTTTCCACCTGCAATTCCAAAGTCCGCTTCTTCACCTTCCCCGATACCGTTTACGATACAACCCATAACGGCAATTTTTACCTTTTTGCGTTCTTTAGACAAATGATCTTTCAGCTTTCTTGCAATACCTTCAACGTCAATATTTGTTCGACCACAGGTGGGACAAGAAATAATTTCGACACCGCTTTCACGCAATTTCAAAGACGCCAACAGTGAAATTCCTGCTTTCACTTCATCAATGGGAGAACCCGTAATCGAGTATCTTATCGTATCTCCAATTCCATTAAGCAAAAGACCGCCCATACACGCCGAGGATTTTATTAAGGCATCTTGTCCAAAACCGGCTTCGGTAACACCGAGATGCAAGGGATAGTTACAAACTTGAGAAAGTAAGGTATACGCTTCGTAAGAAACGAGTGTGTTAGATGATTTTACGGAAATTACAATATCACTTACACCGTATTTTTCCAATACGTCGGCTTGACGTAACGCGCTTTCGACCAGGGCTTTTGCGGTAACTCCGTACTTTTCTTTAATATCCTTATCCAATGAACCGCCGTTTACACCAATTCGAACAGGCGTGCCGTTTGCCTTCAAAGCTTTACAAACCTCAGCGACTTTGTATTCAGCGCCGATATTTGAAGGATTTATTCTAATCTTAGAAACACCACCGTCTGCGCAGGCAATAGCAAGTTTATGGTCAAAATGAATATCAGCAACCAAGGGAATTGAGAATTCACGAGATAATTTAACAAGATTATTGGATGCTTCAATGGTCGGGACAGTACAACGAACAATATCGCAACCCTCTTCGACAAGTTGCGAAATTTGTGACTTCGTAGCTAAATAATCTTCAGTTTTAACGTTGGTCATTGATTGTACCGTTATGGGACTGCCCCCACCGATATACAAGTTGCCAACTTTTATCTTTCGTGTATCCATTATCCTAATTTAAACATTCCCACTACGTTTATTATATCAAAAACAATCGTTAGACCAAACAAAATTATCAAACCAACCGTATGAATAATAGCTTCGGTTTTTCTCTTTATCGGCTTCTTCCTAATCCATTCAATTATCGTAAAAATTACCCTTGAGCCATCTAGCGCCGGAATAGGTAAAGCATTCATAATCGCTAAACTTGAAGAAACGATTCCGAATATCATCATTACTCCGTAAAACCCACTTGCTTGAATAGTATCTGACATGGTTTTTATAGTAGTAATCGGTCCGCCAATGTTTCCTGCGACGGATATTGCTCCTGTAAATATACTTCCGATGGTTTGAAAAGTCATAACCATAAGTTGGAATATAAAGACGAAAGAATAACCTATACACTCGAAAAAGTTTAGTCTAAACAAGGTAGATTGACTTTGAATCCCAAGTCCACGATAGGTACTTTCATTTCCTTCTTCATCAGTTTGTTTGAAGGTGCCGATATTTACCTTGATTTCTACCCTCTTTCCATTTCTATAAACTAAAGCGGTGGTTTCATCCCCTTCAACGTCGGCAAGGATTGAAGAGATATTATAGCTCGCCATGCTATAAACGTTTTTACCGTTAAGTTCGATTATGACGTCATCCTTCATAAAGGTTTGTTCATAACCTTCAACATAGTCGGAACGAGCCTCAACTACCTTCGGTAATGTATAACCATAACTGCCAAAAGCAATTGACAAAATGATTATAGCCGACAAAAAATTGAACGTAACACCGGCTAATAGAACAATAATCCTCTTCCAAGGTTTTTGATTGTTGAAAGCGCCTTCGACTGATTGATCTCTATCTTGATCTTCACCTTCAAACGCACAAAAACCGCCCAATGGGATAGGGCGTATTGTAAAAAGCTCGCCGTTTTTTCTTTTAACCTTTACAAAAGGCGGACCAAAACCAATACCGAATTCGTTTATCTTAAATTTTAAAATTTTACCTGCGGTATAATGCCCTGCCTCGTGTATAAGCACCATTACCACAAGCGCCAACAAAGCAAGCAATACGTATCCGATTTTTGTCATTACCGAAGCAAAATCAGCCAACAATAAAGTCATTTACAAACCTCAATCTAGTCTCTTTGTCAAGTTCTAAAACGTCTTGTGGCGTTTTTAGATTTGTAGGAGAGAATGAATCAATGCCCTGACGGATAATTTTGTATATGCCGTCATAGGGAATTTTATTACATAAAAAAGCTTCAACAGCACACTCGTCAAGAGCGTTTATAACCACGTTATAACTGTCGTTTTTCGCTACTGCGTCTTTTATCAAATAATAAAGAGGATATCTCTCATTTGAAATTTTGTCAAAAGACAGCTTTCCAAGGGATGAAAAATCCAATTTTTCTAAACATTTTTGAGGACGATTAGGATGATATAAAGCCAAAGCAATAGGAAGTTCCATATTAGGAATTCCTAAAATAGCCGACGTTGTTCCATCACTAAAAGTTGCCATCCCGTGTATTATGCTTTCACGGTGAATCACTGCGGAAATTTTATCGTATGGCAATCCAAACAAATAATGAGCTTCAATTACCTCAAAAGCTTTGTTAACCATTGTAGAACAATCAACGGTAATCTTACCGCCCATTTCCCAATTAGGATGTGCTAAAACCTCATCAACGGTAACTGAAGACAGTTTATCAAGAGGATAATCACGCATTGCACCGCCTGAAGCGGTAATAATAAGACTGTCTATATACTTTTTGTCTCCGATTGACACCGCTTGCATTAGCGCGGAATGTTCACTGTCAATGGGAACTAAACTTCCACCAAACTTCTCAATATAATTATTGACAAATCTTCCGCCAGTAACCAAGGTTTCCTTGTTTGCTAAGGCAACTTTTTTACCGCGTTGTAGTGCAATCAAGGTAGGCTGAAAACCTGCAATACCAACTACGGCATTTATCAAAACGTCAAAATCGGTATCACGAGTGATTTCCTCTAAAGCCTTTGCTCCACAATAAAAATTTGTAGCGCCGTCGCACCTATATGCTCTACCCTCAACGCAAGCAACGTTTTTGCAGGAAAATTGATATGCTTGACGCATAACAAGATCAATGCTACTTTTGCAAGCAAGACCTACAACCTTAAAATCAGGATTGTTTTCTAGTATTTTAAGGGTTTGACTACCTATTGACCCCGTTGATCCAAGCAATAAAACTTTTATCATACCAACTGAACAATCATAAAGAAAACGTAAACGGCAGGAATAGAGAAAATCAAACTGTCTAATCTATCCATCACTCCGCCGTGACCGGGGAAAATCTTTCCAAAATCTTTTATTCCAAGTTTTCTCTTAAGCCAACTTTCAGCCAAATCACCAATAGTCGTGGTGAAATATATGATTACTGCAAATGCAACGTATATCCCGATTGCACCACCTATACTTCCGCCAATCAAACTTTTAATTGACTGAATATCGCTTTGCGGTAAGATAGGAACCAAAACGCCGAATTGATCAAACAATAAATAGATTATTGTAGCGCCAAGCAAAGCGCCGAAAAATCCACCAATTGCTCCTTCTTTTGTCTTTTTAGGGCTTACTTCTTCACAAAGTTTATGTTTGCCAAAAGCCATTCCCGTAAACAATGCAAAGGTATCAGTCATCAAAGAAACCACAAGGATCATCAAGATGCCCAAAAGATTCCCTGCGTAATTGTTTACTGCAAAGAAAAGGGAAACAAAGACCATGGGATAAACGATATTTCCAAAGGTATAGAAAAGGTCGCTCATTTCATGATTTTTTCTTGAAATTACAAAATTTGCAAGCAAAGTAAGTGAAGATAGGATAAGAGTAGCAATCATACCAAACTCCTTAAAGAAAAAGAACATAGGATAAATTGCCACCATATAAACTATAATTGGAATTAAAAATGGATTTGCGCCCTTTTTCTTGAGAGCATTATACATTTCCAAACCGCCCATAACGAGGAAGAATAAAATGACGATATCTAAAGCATAAGAACAATAACTACGCAAAAAGAATAAAAAGAAACACAAGATAGCAATTAAAACTATGCTTGTAGTGTTTCTTATTAGCATTGAATGTTTTTTCGGAGCAGGCTTTCCCTCTGTAGTTATAACTTCAGTTTCGGGTTTTTCAATTTTATCGGTCATTATTTACCTCCAAAACGTCTTTCTCTATTGTTGTAATCCAACAGTATGTTATCAAGTTCTTCCTTTGAAAAATCAGGCCACAAAGTATCTGAAAAATATAATTCCGAGTAGGCAATTTGATAAAGCATAAAATTGCTTATACGCCTTTCACCGCCCGTTCTTACAACCAAATCAGGGAATGGTTGAGAACTTTTTAGTCTTGCTATAAACTCCTCTTCACTTCCATTTTCAGGAAAACCTTTTGCCGCTTGTAGAATATCGCTTTGACCACCGTATGAAATTGCAATATCAACTTGTATTCTAGTATAATCAGGATAGGTTTCGTTGACCTTTTTTATCAAAGATAAAAGTTTTTTCGGCAACCTAGAAAGATCACCAATAACGTTGATAGAAACTCCAAGTGGTAAATACTTTTCTAAACAAGTGGAAAAAAAGAAATTAAAAACGGTAAAAATATCATTTTTTTCCTTTTCATCTCGCTTGAAATTTTCGGACGAAAAAGCGAAAAAAGTAATTTTCTTAACACCCAAATCAAGTGAATGCTGAATAACGTTTTCCATTGCTTCACGTCCTTTTTCATGCCCGCAAATTTTTTCAACGTTCTGATTCACCGCCCACCTTCTGTTTCCGTCCATTATGAATGCGAGGTGCTTGGGAAAATTTTTTCTTGTAATATCGGTAAGAAAAAGAGATATGGTAAGTTCTGCCACATCACCTTCTATCTTAACCCTTGTTACGATTGGGGTGTCTCCAACGGTTTTTCTATCGTTGTTATATTTAAGAATATAGACTATACCCTCTCGTTTAAGAGAAGATATAGCCTCTTCTTCCGTTTTACCTAATAAAGTTGAAAAATTAAACACTTAAAATTTCAGCCTCTTTTTCTTTGCAGATAGCATCAACTTTTGCAACGTAACCGGCAAGTTCTTTGTCAATATCTTTTTCGATATTCTTTACGTCGTCTTCAGTTATGACGTTGTCCTTTTTAAGCTTTTTGGTAGCGTCGTTTGCATCACGGCGAGCGTTTCTAAGTTGAACTTTTGCATTTTCGCAACCGGTTTTGATTTCCTTAACCAAAGCAACTCTTCTTTCTTGAGTAAGTTCGGGGAAAACCAAACGGATAACTTTACCGTCGTTGTTGGGAGTGATACCCAAAGGACTGTCGATTATTGCCTTTTCTACTGCCTTCAAAGCGGAAACGTCCCAAACGCTGATAACGATCATTCTTGCTTCAGGTACGGAAATAGTACCAATTTGATTGATAGGAGTAGGTGTGCCGTAATAATTAACTAAAATGCTGTCAAGCAAACGAGGATTTGCCCTGCCTGCACGAATATTTGCAAGTTGATGCTTGTAAGAATCAACTGCTTTTTGCATTTGAGTGTCGAAATTGTCAAACATTTCTAATACTTCAATAACGTCGTATGCCATAAAATACCTCTAATATTTTTTATTATTATATATTAAGTTTACAAACCTTGTCAATAACAAGTTGATTAGTGAATAAAGGTGCCCTTTATTTCGCCACAAACCGCGCGAGAGATGCTGTGCTCTTCATTAAGTCCGAATACAATGATAGGCATATTGTTATCCATACATAAGCTTACGGCAGTAAGGTCCATTACGCCAAGTTTCTTTTGGATTATGTCCATATAACTTATGTCGGAAATGCGTTTTGCATCGGGATTTGTACGAGGATCGCTGTCGTAAACTGCATCTACGTTTTTTGCAAGCAAAATTACGTCGGCATTCATTTCAGCCGCCCTAAGGGCAGCGCCGGTGTCCGTTGTAAAGAAGGGATTTCCCGTACCGCAAGCGAAGATTATAACACGACCCTTTTCCAGGTGGCGCAAAGCCTTACGTTGAATATACGGTTCTGCAACACGACTTATGGTTAAAGCGGTCATAACGCGAGTGGGTACTCCAACTTGTTCGAGAGCATCTTGCAAAGCCAAGGCGTTGATTACCGTTGCGAGCATGCCCATATGATCGGCAGTTGCCCTATCCATATTGCGTCCTTGCCTTCCTCTCCAAAAGTTTCCACCACCGATTATGATACCGATTTTAACGTCCATGTCGTGAACTGTTTTGATTTCGTTTACAACACGAGAGATAATTTCGGAATCAAGAGAGTTGTCTTTTGAAGATAAAGCCTCGCCACTGATTTTGATAAGAATACGTTTGTATTTGGGTGTCATAACTGCTCCTTTGTATATTTTATATACATTATACACTAAAAATTTGATTTTGAAAAGATAAATAGGTAGAAAAACCCCTCGGAACTCCGAGGGGTAAATCAATTATTTAACGCCGTTTGCTTGAGACATAACTTCGTCAACGAAGTTGTCAACTTTCTTTTCCAAACCTTCGCCCATTTCATAACGAACAAATCTTCTGATAGTGATCTTTTCGCCAATCTTTGCGATGGTATCAACAAGGTAATTGTTGATGGTCAAATCGGGGTTTTTAACAAATGCTTGATCGAGCAAGCAGAAGTCTTGATAATACTTTTTGATTCTGCCTTCAACCATCTTTTCGATAATCTTTTCAGGCTTTCCTTCGTTGCGAGCTTGAATGGTAAGAATTTCTTTTTCCTTTTCAAGTACGTCAGCAGGAACATCGCTTTGAGAAACGTATTTGGGGTTTGCGGCTGCGATTTGCAAAGCAACGTCGTGAACAAATGCCTTGAATGTTTCGTTTTGTGCTACGAAGTCGGTTTCACAGTTTACTTCAACCAAAACACCGATTTTGCCACCGAGGTGGATATAACTGTCAACAACACCCATAGAAGCGATTCTGCTAGACTTCTTTTGAGCGGTTGCAATTCCCTTTTCACGAAGGAAATCGATTGCCTTTTCGAAGTTACCGTCGGTAGCGGCCAATGCCTTTTTGCAATCCATCATTCCGCAACCGGTTTGTTCTTTCAATTTCATTACATCACTTGCTGTAAAACTCATAAATTCCTCCAAAAATAGTATTATTCGGCATCGGTGCTTGCAACACCAGCATCTGCTACAACTTCTTCGTCATCACTTACGCTGAATTCAACGCCTTCTCTTGCTTCAATAACTGCGTTTGCGATAGTAGAAGCGATAAGTTTTACGGCACGAATTGCATCGTCGTTTCCGGGGATAACGTAATCAATGGGATCGGGGTTACATTTGGTGTCAACCAAAGCAACAACGGGAATATTCAATTTTTTAGCTTCGGCAACTGCGATATGTTCTTTTTCGATGTCTACAACGAACATAACGTCGGGAAGTTCGCGCATATTTTTGATACCGCCAAGGTTCTTTTCGAGTTGTTCTTTTTCAGCCAAAAGACCGATAACTTCTTTCTTGGGTAAGAAAGCGAATTCGCCCATAGCTTCCATTTGATTGAGCTTGTTCAATCTTTCGATACGGCCTCTGATAGTTTTGAAGTTTGTCAAAGTGCCGCCCAACCATCTTTCATTGATGTAGAACATAGAGCAACGTTGAGCTTCTTCTTTGATAGCGTCTTGAGCTTGCTTTTTGGTTCCTACGAAAAGGATGGTCTTGTTTTCCTTAACTGCATCACGAATGAAAGCGTATGCTTTTTCGATTTGAACTACAGTTTTTTCCAAGTCGATGATATGAACGCCGTTACGAGCGGTGTAGATATACTCGTCCATCTTGGGGTTCCAGTTGCGAGTTTGATGTCCAAAGTGAACACCGGCCTCTAAAAGTTGTTTCATTGTTACTACTGCCATTTTAAAATCCTCCTGTTTGTTTCTTCCCCACGCCTTAGCGACTGTATCAACCAATGGCAACAGAACAGTCAAAGCGCAGGTGCTTATTAAATAGCCAAATTATATTAACATATAAAAAACGGTTTTGCAAATATAATTGACAACTTTTCTGATAATTTTTCTATTTTTTTGTTCCGCAACCACCGCAACTGCCGCAATCGCCTGCGCAAGAGCTGGAATAAAGCATTTCGAAGTACTTTTTATTAACGCCTTCTTGTACTTTTTCATCGGTTACGGGTTGTAAAATAATACTTCCGTCGCTTTCGTCGGGAACCATTTTAAGCATAATCATACTGTTTTCAGGCAATCCTTTCACCTTTTGCAAGGGGAAAAGTATTGCATAAGGTTCATTTTCGTATTCAACGGTTGCAATATACCTACAATCAAACTCTTTTCCTTCACTGTCAACAAGTTTTACTATTTCGTCATTTTTTGCCATATTATTTCTCCTTATTTCAAAACGCGGTCCATATAACTTCTTAAAATTATGGTAGCTGCAAGTTTGTCTATTACTTCTTTTCTTTTTTCGCGCCTTACACCAGCCTCAATCAAAACGCTTTCTGCGGCAACAGTTGTAAGTCTTTCATCCTCGTAATCAATTTCAATAGAGGTATGTTGCTTCATTTCCTCGGCAAAAGCCCTTGTCTTTTCAACACGTATTCCTTCAGTTCCGTCCATGTTGATGGGCAAACCTAAAACAATACGTTGGCATTGTCTGTCGTTTGCAAGTTTTGCCACGTACTCGGCATCACGGTGATCCCCTTTTCTTTTATAGGTTTCAAGCGGATTTGCCGTAATTCCCAAAATATCACTTATGGCAAGACCTATTCTTGCATCGCCTAAATCTACTGCTAGAATTCTCATATCAACCTTTGTTTTTCTTAATTTTTTTTGCTCTTACTAAATCTTTTTCCTTACCGTTTGTTGAGGGTACGTAAAACTCGGTGTCTTTTAAGGAATCGGGTAAATACTGTTGCTCAACCCAACCGCCAAAGGAATGGGGGTATTTGTATCCTTGTATTTTTTCCGTCTTATAATTTGCATCCCTAAGATGGAAAGGTACTTCGCAATTACCTGACTGATCAGCTGCGTCTCGGGCAGCGTATAAAGCGTTGACAACCGAATTTGATTTTGACGCTTCGCAAACGTAAATTATTGCCTCGGCCATAGGTATTTGACCTTCGGGCAAGCCCAAGTTTTGAAAAGCGGTCATTGCACTGACTGCAATTTGTAAAGCCATAGGATCGGCCATACCCACGTCCTCGGCAGAATGCACGATAAGACGACGGAAAATCAACAAGGGGTCACAACCGGCAAGTATAAGCCTTTCTGCCCAAAATAACGCCGCGTCCGAGTCACTTCCTCGCAAACTTTTACAAAATGCGCTTATCATATCATAATACATCGAGTTATCCACTGAAAGCGCAGGTTTTTGTATGGATTGACTTGCAATATCCTTTGTAATTACAATTTTGTTTTCTGCGTTGACAGGTGTTGTCAAAACTGCAAGTTCAAGAGCGTTTAAAGCGGTACGCAAATCACCACCCGAAGCCCAAGCGAAATGAGAAAACACATCTTCATCACACACCACGTCATAATTACCCAAGCCGCGTTTGTCTGTGATAGATAGTTTCAATGCTGTTTTTACGTCGTCGGTAGAAAGAGGCTTGAATTCAAAAATACGGCAACGGCTTACAATAGCCTTTGTCATTGAAACGTAGGGATTTTCAGTGGTTGAGCCAATGAAAATAATCTCCCCCGCCTCGATTGCGCCAAGCAAAGAATCCGACTGCGCTTTGTTCCATCTATGACACTCGTCAAGCAAAAGATAGGTTTTGATTCCACGTGATTTCAGCCTATGCTTTGCTTCGTCAATAATCCTTTTGCAGTCGGCTACACCGGCAGAAACTGCGTTAAGTTTTTCAAAATGTCCGTTTGTAGTGGATGCAATAATGTTTGCAAGAGAGGTTTTGCCGGTGCCGGGAGGACCATAAAAAATACAGCTTCCCAATCTGTCGATAGAAATGGCGCGACGAAGCAAACTATCCTTGCCTACGATATGTTTTTGCCCAAAGAAATTGTCCAAAGAAGTTGGGCGCATCCTGTCCGCCAAAGGCGTTTGTGAAGTATAATCGGAAAAGTCGAATAAATCCATATTTCGATTATACAACCAATTTATTATTTTTTCAATTATTTTCAACTATTTCCTTATAATCACGTCCACGCGCACTTCTCCTGCATTCTTCCTTAATCTAATTTTTCCGTTTCCAACAATAACACCGTTTTCCGTTATCTTATCCTCTTCCCCTTTTAAAACGGCAATTTGATAGGTAGTGCCTTCAAACTTGTATTGTATGCCGTAACTATCTAGAATCATAGGTTTGCTCGGGCTAATTTCTATACAACCGTTGCGGATTGAAAAACCAAGAAGATTTTCTAAAACAATTCGATAATACCATCCTGCGCTACCGGTATACCAAGACCAACCGCACTGACCAGCACATTTACCCTCAGAATATACGTCGCCGGCTAAAACGTACGGTTCGCCTTGATACCGCTTTGTGCCCTCAACGGTTTTACATATATTGAGCGGATTTATCATATTCAGCAACTTATATCCTTCTTCGGTATTTCCATTTTCAAAATACGCTTTAATTAGCCACGTTACGCCGTGTGTATACTGAGCGCCGTTTTCCCTTATCCCCTTTGGATAGGCGCATATATATCCGTAGTCTTGAGATAAATCAAAAGGTGGTGTAATTAATTTGATAAGTTTGTTTTTTTCATCAATCGCTCTCCTTGAAGTTTCAAGAGATATCTTTCTTTTTGCCTCGTCATCACCTTTTGATAAAGTATAAAATGCCTGTGATAATATGGAAATCGATTCCTCACTCCCCAATATAGTGCCGTCTTTTGCGTAGGCCATAATAAATCTATCGTGATAAAAGGAATTTTCTATCCCTTTTTTCAGTCTTGCAATATGCGATAAAAAATAACTTCTATCCCTTGTAGAACAAAACTCAATAAAATCATCGAGAACCATTTTTACAAAGGCAGTAAGCCAAAAACTTTCTCCTTTTTCGCCATCACCTAATCTATCCAATCCATCATTCCAATCACCGCCTTTAATCAACAACAATGAATGTTCTCCATAAGATAAAACCGATTTTAAAGCTTTTACTGCATGAGCATATATTGATGCCGAAAAAGAAATAGACGGTTCTTCATATCTACTGTGTTCTTGCAAACTCAAAGGACTTGATTTTAAATACGCAACCTTTTCACTCAAGATTTCTGTATCACCAAACGCCTTTATATACTTACATAGTGCGTAGACAAAAAACACCCTATCATCACTTATTTTTGTTCGAACTCCAAGTCTTGGCGGATGCCACCAATGCATAACGTCCCCTTCCTCGTACTGGTGCTCGGCGCACAAGAGTATATGCTCTTTTACCATATCGGGTTTTGAGTATAAAAATGCTAAAACGTCCTGCAATTGATCCCTAAATCCAAAGGCACCGCTACATTGATAAAACCCCGTTTTTCCGTAAAATCTTGAATACAAAACTTGCCGTATTAACCAATGATTAAACAACTGATCAAGCTCGAAATTGTCTGTTGATATGACAAGATTATTATAGGAATTGTAAAACTCTTTTTGTTTTTCTTCACTTTGATAATAATTTAATTCTTCCGAGCAAAATTCACCGGATTTGACAGCGAAAGTAACAGTGGTTTTTTGACGGCAAGAATACTTCATTACAAAACCAATGAAGTTGGTATTTTTATCCAAAATTTGCTCATTTCTTTCAAGCAAATTGAACCTTGCTTTGTCTGAGTTAAAAAAGGAGCAATCAATATTTGTAATAATAGTTGCTTTTTTGTTGTTTTCCAAAGATTTAATTACAATTTTCCTATTACTAACACTTTCCACCGCACAAAATGATGAATATCTAAAACCTAATGAGGGAATCAAGTTGAAAACTATAAAAAAATCCTTAACTCCTTGTAAATCAAGATTATAAAGGGTTGCCCCATCTTCCTTGAGTGTTACCGACAAACAATATTCTACTTCCTTAATTTTACCCTTAAAGACACTTTTGTGTGGATAAAAAATGCAACTAGAATTTTGCACCGTGTTTATTGGATAATAATCTTCGTCAATATAAAGATAAACCCGTTGCGAAGGCAGGTCGTAAATTGGATCGTTGTTCCATAGGGAAACCCTGTCTTCACGAGCGTTTTTTCCATAGGAAAAACCACCGCCGTTTGAGGTGATTATATACCCACCGCTTTCATTTGCAATAACGTTTGAATATGGCAGCATTGTGATATTATCAAAGGGTGAAACAAGATACCCATTACCGTCTATAAAATACCCTTCACCGTAAATTTGCTTATCTATTTCTTTTTTCATAAATTTTTCTTTGATTGGATATATTGAAACTTGATCTTCACTTGACAAATACGTAAAGATTCTACTTGTATCATATTCATCTTGTATAAATACCTTTATATTGCTCCCTTCGAATTTACTTTTCCATTTTTCAAATTTATTTTTTCCAGATAAAAATACAAGTTGACTTTGCGAGTCAATTGATTGTAGTAATTTTGAAAAATATTTAATCTTGTCAATTCCTAAAATTGCAATGTCGTTTTCACTAAAACATATCTCTTTTGTTTGCAAATTATCTTTGTAAAATTTAGAAAAATTATCAATTGAATTGTAAAAAATTTGTGCTAAAAGATTTCCAAAAATTGATTTTCCTTCCTTGCAAACAAAAGATTCATACTCTTGATTTTCAATATTTGAGTATGCCATATTTTTATAATCCCTTTTATGTCTTTCTATGATTTCATTTCCTTCATCTTC